>CAZYQR010000037.1:0-14638 GCA_964649755.1 uncultured Maribacter sp.
CAAATCTTGGTGCTACTTCCCCAAAACCCTCTGCAACCATTCTGCTAGATGCTACACCTGCATCGGCTATGTATTTAGCAACAACATCTGCTCGTTTCTTTGATAATTTCAAATTGTAATCATCGTTGCCCACACTATCAGTATAGCCCTGTATCATTAAGTTAGTGTCCGGGAATTCCAAAAATATTTCAACAACCTTATCTAAATTGCTCTTGGCTTCTGCAGTTAAATCTGAACTGTCAAACGCAAAGTTTACACCACTTTTATCATCAAAAATTATGTGAATGCCCTCGCCTACACGTTTTACATCCGCTCCTGGAATTTCAGTTTCAATTTTCTTGGCTTGTTTATCCATCTTATTACCAATAAGGCCACCTGCAACTCCACCTACAACCGCCCCAATTAATGCGCCTTTTATACCACCCCCAATAAGGCCGCCAACTATCGCGCCACCAGCACCCCCAATAACAGCACCTCTTTGCGTTTTATTGGTATTTTTTATAGCATTACAACCAGTGTTTAAAGAAAGAAACATCATGGCTGTTAAAAGGAAACTCGTAAATTTTCTTGTCATGTCAATATTATTTATTTAGGTTATGTTTTAAAGTGTTACATCCTTGGAGACTTTATCTAAAGTCAGCTCTACATTAAAAGGTTTTCCTTTAAAATCTACCTCAACCATAAAAATCGTCTTGGTTTCTGTCAAGCTTTTTATGATCATACGATAGCCACTTTTATCCCCGCTAAGCGGTTTGTTTTTCGTATCCGCTAGTTTAAACTGAAGTTCTGTACTCCCATCACCTGGTTCATAGAATGACCATAGAATTCTGTGGGTTCCCTCTTGGCACCTATTGGTTCCATTGATGGAGAATCTTCCGGTTCCATTATTTGGGATAAACATCCACTCACCGCCATTAAAGCAAGGAGAATCTGCAATACCAAATAAATCTGCTTTATAGAGCCCTTCTTCACCAATAAAACGAATATCCGTTAGGGACCAGGTACCTTTAAGCGTTTTTTTCGTCATTTTAGTTGACTTAGAAGTGGCTGTAGTTGTTGCCGAGCAAGAAACTAAAAACATGGCCAAGACCAAGTAAATTGTGTTTTTCATAAAATTTAATTTGTGAATTTTTTCGAGCTGCTAATGTATAAAATATGTTTTTTTTTCTATCATGAATGACGATAAATATCTTAATATGCCAATAGCTCAATTAATATTGTCAAAAACCTTTCCTTTGGCAGATAATTATTTTCCAAAGATTTCGCAAAAGGGATCGGTGTTTCCAAACTTGCAACCCTTTTTACAGGGGCATCTAAATATTCAAAGCAATTTTCCATGACCATGGCCGAAATATCACTGGCAATACCACCAAAAAGACTATCCTCTTGCAATATGATTAATTTTCCTGTTTTCTTTACAGAGGTATAAACAGTTTCAATATCCAAAGGTTGCAAAGTTCTCAAATCAATCAAATCGGCACTGATTTCCGGATGGCCTTCCAAGGTTTCCAAAGCCCAATGGACTCCTGCACCATAAGAAACTATAGTAATATTCTCTCCTTCTTTTAACAGGCTTGCCTTTCCTAAAGGAAGGGTGTAATAATCAACGGGCACGTTTTGGCGTAAACTGCGATACAAGGCTTTATGTTCAAAAAACAACACAGGATTTGGATCATTGATTGACGTTGCCAATAAGCCTTTTGCATCATATGGGAAAGCAGGGTAAACCACTTTTAAACCAGGGGTTTTGGTAAACCAAGCTTCATTAGTCTGGGAATGAAAAGGGCCTGCCGCTAGCCCACCGCCGCAAGGCATGCGAATTACAACATCGGCATTTTCTCCCCATCGGTAATGCGATTTGGCCAGGTAATTCACAACGGGATTGAAACCAGAACTCACAAAATCTGCGAATTGCATCTCCATAACAGCTTTCATACCATTAATTGAAAGTCCCATTGCAGCTGAAACAATTGCCGATTCGCAAATAGGCGTATTCCGTATACGTTCCTTTCCAAATGCTTCGACAAAGCCGTCGGTTATTTTGAAAACTCCACCATAATCAGCAATATCCTGTCCCATGATGACCAGGTTTTCATGCTTTTCCATAGATTGTCTTAATCCGTCTGAAATAGCATCGATCAGGCGAATATTATTTACAATAGAATTTGGTATAACTTCCTCAAATACAACGTCTTTGTAAACACTACCTAACTCCTTGATTGTATCTACTTCAACTTCGTCTTCTGCGAAAGCAAGCTTTAAATTATCATCAATTTCATGAATAATTTCTTTCTTATAGGTAACTTCCTCTTCTTCAGAAAGTATCTTTTCATTATGAAGATATTCCAAATAATTTTCCAAGGGATCCTTGGCTGCCCATTGGTCTAATAAAACTTGGGGTACATACTTAGTGCCACTCGCCTCTTCATGACCGCGCATTCTAAAGGTTTTGAATTCCACCAAAACAGGTCTTGGTTTTTCTCTCATGCTTTTACAAAGTGCATCGACCTTGGTATAGACTTCCAAAATGTTGTTTCCGTCTATAATATGTGATTCCATGCCATATCCTATCCCCTTATCAGCTAAATGTTCACATTTAAACTGCTCCCTGGTAGGTGTGGAAAGACCATAACCATTATTCTCAACACAAAAAAGCACGGGTAAATCCCATACAGCGGCAACGTTCAACGCTTCATGAAAATCACCTTCACTTGTAGCTCCTTCTCCTGTAAAAACTGCGGTAACTTGTTTTTTCTTCTTCAAAAGATCCGCAAGGGCAATACCGTCCGCCACACCCAATTGCGGGCCTAAATGCGATATCATTCCTACGATATTGTATTCCTGTGTGCCAAAATGAAAACTACGATCTCGGCCGTTGGTAAATCCATTGGCCTTACCCTGCCATTGCGAGAAAAGTCGATTTAAAGGAATTTTTCTCGTTGTGAAGATGCCCAGATTCCGATGCATGGGCAGTATGTATTCCTCAACTTTCATTGCAGTCGCCACTCCTACAGAAATAGCTTCTTGACCTATGCCACTAAACCATTTTGATATTTTTCCTTGACGCAATAAAATCAACATTTTCTCCTCGATCATACGAGGTTTCAACATCGATTTATAAAGGTTTATCTTGATTTCTTGACTTAGGTTGTATTTGCTGTAATCCATGTTATATTTATCGCAGTGTTTTCTGAAGAACGGGATAAATGTAACAAAAAAGAAGGCACCCACATAAAGGAAATGCTCCTTTAAATCCAACATTAATTTGTAATTTTGGCTTAACCTTTAAAAAACAGGCATGAGCGCTATACCAAGTGTAGATTTGCGGGATTTTGTTTCGGGAGATCCCCATCGAAAGAAGAGATTCATTGCTGGAATTGGACAGGCGTTTGAACAAATTGGTTTTGTTGCACTTAGTGGACATTTTTTATCTGATGATCTTGTAGAAGATCTGTATGCAGAAATCAAAAACTTCTTTAATCTACCTCAAGAAACCAAAGATAAATATGAGATTGAAGGTATTGGTGGTCAACGCGGTTACACTTCTTTTGGCAAGGAGCATGCTAAAGGCAGAAAAGAAGGTGACTTAAAGGAATTCTGGCATTTTGGACAATATGTAGTCGACAATCCTAAATTGGAAGCGGAATATCCTGACAATGTCATGGTGACTGAATTAGAGAAATTCAATATAGTGGGAAAAGAAACTTATAAAATGTTGGAAAAAACTGCGAAATATGTACTTCGGGCCCTGGCATTGCATTTGGATTTGGATGAGTACTATTTTGATGAATTTATTTTAAATGGCAATTCAATCTTAAGACCAATACATTATCCTCCTATTACCCACGAACCCAAAAAAGCCGTTAGAGCTGCTGCCCATGGCGATATTAATTTGATTACCTTGTTAATGGGCGCACATGGTCGGGGATTACAGGTTAAGAACCATGAAGGTGAGTGGATAGATGCCATTGCCAAACCTGATCAATTAATGATCAATGTAGGTGATATGCTTTCACGGCATACCAATAACAAATTAAAGTCCACTATTCACCAAGTAGTTAATCCACCAAAGGAATTATGGGGTGCATCACGTTTTTCGATTCCGTTTTTTATGCATCCTATCAGTGAAATGCCATTGAATTGTTTGGAAAATTGTGTAGATGCGGAACATCCTAAATTATTTGATGATATCACTGCTGGTGAATTCCTGCACGAAAGATTAATTGAATTAGGCCTTATTAAAAAATAGACCATGGATCTTAATGATCAGCTAAAAAATCTGTTTCCTGACCATATACCAACTAAGGAAGAACAATCTTCGCAAAAACCGGATATTTGGCTACAGGAAGACCCTATCATATGTAAATATGAAAAACGCAAGGGTAAGCCCATTACAATTTTAGAAGGATACGAGGGCGCAGACTCCGACTTTAAAAAATTGGCCAAAGAGCTAAAAACCAAATTGAGTGTCGGGGGCACATTTAAAGAAGGCCGTATTATTATCCAAGGTGATTATCGCGATAAAATCATGCTGTTACTTCAAGAAAAAGGCTTCAAAGTAAAAAGGGTTGGTGGGTAACAAAACCCTTCTCCTATGTTTTTTTTAAAGAATTATGTATTATTCTGTTAATTTTTTTTGTTATTTTCGATTAAATGTTACTTTTATTGGTCCAAACCTAAACAAGCTGAAAAATGAGTTCCCTATTACACATAACCAATGGTGATAGCCTTACTGATAGGCTGAAGGCATTGAATCTCAAAGGAGATATCATTACATGGCGGGAAATGCTTTGTGAAGGTAAAACATTGACCAATGTCGGGAGTGAATCTTTTTGGAAAACCCGATTTGAATTCCTGAACAAGAATTATAAGGTGTCAAAATCTTGGTTTGTTGAGAAGACCTTAAAGGAATATAGATCGCTATGTAATCATAAACAACAAGATCAAATAGTATTGTGGTTTGAATATGATCTGTTTTGCCAAATAAATATGCTAGCAGTGTTAAGCTGGTTAAAGACTCATCGTAAATACGCCCAAATTTCGCTTGTATGCAGTGGCAATGAAGATGAAACAGATAAAATGTATAGTCTTGGTGATGTTTCCGATGAGAAATTACTGGAACTCTATGAAAATAGAACAGAATTATCAATGAATGATATAGAATATGCTGATTATGTATGGCAACTCTATTGTAGTGACAACCCTATTCGCTTAGAAAACCTTACGGATTTCAAAAATTACCAATTTGACTATCTTTCAGAAGCTATAAAAGCCCATTTAAAAAGATTTCCAACTATTAAAAATGGCCTTAATGATATTGAAAATCACGTTTTACAATTATCATTTGAAAAAAAGCCGAAATCCAAACGGGAATTATTACGTACGGTGTTAATGGATCAAGGTGTTTATGGTTTTGGAGATTCTCAATACGAGCGTATCATTACAACTTTAAAACCCCTTTATACTTCCTTCAATCCTGTTCGTTTGAACAAAAAAGGCAAGGAGATTCTTGAAGGGAAAACCAGTTATTATTCTAATATTCAAGATAATGATGCCTATTTGGGCGGAGCTTTAAAATACAGCTTCCTCTATAATACAGAATCGGATAGAATTCTAAAATTATAGTATGCTAGAAGCTTCCGAGCTCATTTTAAATGCTGATAACAGCATTTACCACCTTAATTTATTACCCGAAGACATTTCAGATACCATTATCCTGGTTGGTGACCAAAATCGTGTGGGCCAAGTGTCCAAATATTTTGAAACCATAGAGGTCAAAAAAGAAAAACGTGAGTTCTTTACCCATACAGGTTTATTGAACGGCAAGCGTCTCACTGTTTTATCTACTGGTATTGGCGCCGATAATATAGATATTGTCCTGAATGAATTGGATGCCCTAACGAACATAGATTTTGACACCAGGAAAATAAAAAAGAAGTTCAATCAATTAAAAATAGTACGCATAGGAACTTCAGGTGCCATTCAAGAGGACATACCTGTAGATTCGTTCATTTTAAGTGAGTATGCTTTCGGGTTTGATGGTGTTTTGCACTTTTACAAGAATGAAGGAATACTGCATGAAGAATTTTCTGAAGCTTTTGTAAAACATACGTCATGGTCAAAAAGAAAGCCTTGGCCCTACTTGGTTAAAAGCGATGATTCACTACGTGCAATAGTATCATCAAATCGTATACGAAATGGTGTAACTGTTACTAATTCAGGTTTTTATGGTCCACAAGGGCGTAAATTACGCTTAGACTTACAGGATAATAGCCTAAACGATAAACTGACCTCGTTTAGATATAAGGATTTACGAATAACCAATTTGGAAATGGAGTCTTCTGCCATTTACGGGCTAAGTAAACTTATGGGGCACCAAGCAGTTTCCTTAAATTGTATTATTGCCAACCGGGTATTAGGTGAATTCTCTAAAAACCCCTTAGAGACTATTGATAATCTAATCAAATATACCCTTGATAAATTAACCAACTAGTTTGGTCTTTAATCTGATAATGAAAAAAGTAAAAATCATCGGCGTGCCAGAACATTTTAACCTCCCTTGGCATTTGGCCCTAGAGGAGGGTGCTTTTGAAGAACGGGGAATTGATTTGCAATGGACTGATATTCCCGAAGGCACGGGTAGAATGTGCCAAATGCTGAAAAATGGGGAAGCGGACCTTGCGATCATACTCACAGAAGGACTTGTAAAGAGCATAACTGAAGGGAATCCTGTGAAAATTGTTCAGGAATATATTGCCTCACCCCTGCTTTGGGGAATTCATGTGGGTGCCAAAAGCGATTATAGGTCTTTACCAGAGCTTAAAAGCACCAAAGCGGCAATTAGTAGGTTTGGTAGTGGAAGTCACCTTATGGCCTACGCAAATGCACAAAATGAAGGTTGGAATACTGGGGAACTACAATTCGAGGTCATCGATAATATGGATGGTGCTGTTGAAGCTTTGACCAATGCTACCGCCGACTACTTTATGTGGGAGCATTTTACCACCAAACCTTTGGTTGACAAAGGAATTTTTCGAAGATTAGGCAATTTCCCTACCCCCTGGCCCTGTTTTGTGATTACGGCAACAGATAAATTCTTAAAGGAAAAAAGTTCTGTTTTAAGGCATATATTGGAAGTCATTAATCTATACACAACTGAATTCAAACAGATTCCGAGTATAGACCGTACATTGGCTAACCGCTACAAACAGCAATTAGAAGATATTCAAAGATGGTTGTCTTTAACACGGTGGAGTCAATCCCAAATCGATGCTCAAACACTGGAAAAAGTGCAGGATACATTGATTGACTTAAAATTGATTGATAAGAAGTTAAACTATTCTGAAGTCGCTAAGAGCTCCTTAAGGTAGTTAAGGAAAGGTGGCCATGATCATTCGATAAGAGGCCGGAAGAGGCTGAACAGCATTAAGCAGTTTAATCCGCCTTATCACGCAAATAGGACGACACCCTCATTGAGAAGGAGGCGATAAATAGTCTACCACTCAATAGCTTGTTTTCCAAGTTTTGATAAAATGGCATTGGTCTTGCTAAAATGTTTGTTCCCAAACCAGTACCCGCGATTGGCACTTAAAGGTGATGGATGTCCGGAAGCGAGAATATAGTGTTTGTTTTCGTCTATTAAAGTGGCTTTCTTTTTGGCATAACCACCCCAAAGGAGAAATACAATGCCTTTTTGCTCTTTCGATATTGTTTTAATAACATGATCGGTAAAGGTTTCCCAGCCTTTTTTTTGATGACTACCTGCTTGGTGGGCACGAACGGTCAAGGTTGCGTTTAAGAGCAATACCCCTTGGTCCGCCCAACGTTCCAGATTTCCGCTTGTGGGGTACGGAATGCCCAAATCACTCTCAATTTCCTTAAAAATATTGATTAACGAAGGTGGGTGCTGTATCCCGTCACTTACCGAAAAACAGAGTCCGTTTGCTTGATTGGGTCCATGGTAGGGGTCCTGCCCTATGATGACTACTTTGGTGTTTTCAAACGGGCTATGGTCAAAAGCAGCAAAAATATGCTTGCCCTGGGGATAACATATGTACTGACTATACTCTGTTTTAACAAAGCTTACCAGTTCCTGAAAATAAGGCTGCTCAAATTCCTGTGCTAAGGGCTGTTCCCAGCTATTGTGAATGCTTACGTTCATTTTGTAATCTCTTCTAAATCGATTAAGTCTAGTTCCTCTCCCTATTGAAGGGAAGATAGCTCCTGAAACAAAGCATCAAGAGACGGAAGGTCAAAATTAAATAAAAACTTCTGGAAAGTATTGAATCACTTCCCTTGTTAATTTGGTTGTGTTCGGCTAACTTCGTCTAAAGGGGGAATATCATAATCATAGCAAGCATTAAATGGATAAAAAAAAGCTATCCCATGGCGTAAAACGTCGTACGTTTTTACAAACTGGTGCGCTGTTAACAGCATCTACCCTAATTTTACCTTTAGGCGGTTATAAAGCATTTGGTGCTTCAAGCATTACCCAGAAAAAAAAATCTTTTCCAACGGTTACCCTTAACAATGGCATATCTATGCCAATGCTCGGTTTTGGTACCCATTCCTTAAAGGGTGCTATCTGTGTACGATGTGTTTCTGAAGCAATTTCAGTAGGTTATCGCCTTATTGATACCGCCACTATTTACGGCAACGAAGAATTTGTAGGGAAAGGGATTAGGCAAAGTGGCATTGACAGGGAAAAACTGTTTGTAACCTCAAAACTTTGGGTGAGTGATTCGGGGTATGAAAGTGCAAAACAAGCCTTTGAGACATCCTTGAACAAATTGGGCTTGGAGTATTTAGATCTTTATCTCATCCACCGGCCTAGAGGAGATGTAAAAGGTTCTTGGAAAGCGATGGAAGAGCTTTATAAGGATGGTAAAATCAAGGCTATCGGCATAAGCAATTTTGAATCTAATCAACTTGAGGAATTGTTGACATATGCCAAGGTCAAACCTGCAGTCAATCAAATCGAAACCCATGTTTTCTTTCAGCAACAGCAAGCCTATGGGGTTTTAAAGAAACATGAAGTGCAAATGGAAGCTTGGTCGCCTTTTGCTGCGGGTCGCAATGGCATGTTCGCCAACCAAACTCTGGCCGCTATTGGTGAAAAGTATAATAAGAGCAATGCACAGGTGTGCTTACGATGGCACTACCAGAGAGGTATCGTTGCCATCCCTAGAAGTTCCCAAAAGGCACATATGATTGAAAATCTGGACATTTTCGATTTTGAACTTGATGCATCGGATATGAAAACTATAGCCACATTGGATCAAAATATTACACAATTTCCTGAGTGGAAATAAGCTTGAAGTAGTATTTATTTTTCAATAAAAACTTCTGGTAATTACTAGAGGAATACTCTTGATAATGCGAATGTTAGATACTAACTTCGATTATCAGATGATAAAAATTATTATTACGATTCATATCTAAAACGATAAGTAAACCACCTTAACTTTCGATTTTAATCCAACCCAATAGAAGCAGTAATTTCACTTCGCTGCAATTGCTCTTCCACGATTTTGTTTTGTGCAATACGTTCCCTTAAGACATCCATATACGCTAAAGCATATTTGTTTTCATCAAAGGCATAGGCCTTTACGACCCATTCCATGGCTTCTTCATATTCCCCATTCATTTCGTTATAAAAAGCCATATTATAGCATGCCTTGCCCTTTATTTTAGGGTTCTCATTGGCGACTTCCTCTTCCCATAATGCAGCAGCTGCCTGCCATTTTTTCTCGGTAGCCAATTTTTTGGCTTCCACTAACTTTTCCGAACCACGCACAAAGTAATCACGAACAACCTCTTGTTCTTGGGGTAAAAGGCGGAGACCATAAGAACTACCTGCGTTCTTACTTTGATCCAATACGGCATCCCTACGGTCGCTGATGTCATAAAGGGCATCCATTTCGTTGGTCCCTGTTCCTGTAGAAGTTATCTGGTCGTTAAAAACTAGCTCGTCAATGACCTTTTGGTTATAAGGATCATAAATCCGCCATCCGTTCTCGATCAAGGTTTCCAAGGTTATTTCATGTCCATCTACCTTCACATATTGGCGAAGCATATTTTGTTCTTCTATCTTTTTCTTTTTAACGGATACCTGCGTATCAGCTTCATAATACGCCAAGGAGAATATGGCATCAACCCCATTCGCATCACAAATATCTTTAATGGCCGACCAGGAAATAGTTTCAGCGGTATCACCCAATCCTTTGCTATTATTTACCTCGGTATGGATCAATTGCACGGTATCAAAACGTTGATCCTTTACTAATTCATCAAACAACCCTGAAATTGCAGCATCTATGCCGTCTTGTTCCAATTGGCGGTCCTTTGCAGACAAAATTTGTTCAATGCGCGTGTTATATTCATTTTTTCGGGAAGTATTACTTTCGTTGATAATCCCAATTTTAGTGATGGTGGTGGCTAAGTCTACCGAAGCGGGTTCCAAAGCACTCAAAGTATAATCCTTGGTAACGCTGCAGCTGGTTAGTGCCCCCGATAGCACTATCAAAACTGCAATTAAGTATGGGTATTTGTGATTGGTATTCATAATTATTGGATTATTAAGCTATGTTTAGCGAGACAATTGTTGGTTCAAAACTTCTTTTTGTCTTGCCCTGTATTTCAAGGTGTTCAAATAGCTTAATGCATAGTTGTTGTTATAATCGGTATATGATTTGGAGGCCCATTGCATGGCTTCATCCAATTCGCCATTGATTTCATTGCTTATTGCCATATTATAACAGGCCCTACCAGCAACTTTAGGATCTGGATTAACTGTTTCCTGCTGCCATAAAACCGCTGCGCCATCCCAATCCCCGGCTTGTGCCTTACGTTGGGCAATTTTAAAGTTATTGGTGCCACGGACGAAATAATCCCTATTTACACGATGTTTGTAGGGCAATAAACGTTGGGCATAGTCCATTCCCATATATTTGCTTTGATGCAGAACCGCTTCTTTTCTTCCTATTATGGCCTCATAGGCTTTTATGGGGTTGATTCCTTTTCCGACTGAAACTACATGATCACTAAAAACAAGTTCATCAGCAATTCTATTATTGATAGGATCATATACGCGCCAGCCGTTTTCGACCAAGGTGTTCAAGGTAAGTTCGTGGGCAGGCACAGCAACTTTTATGCCTAGATCATTAGGAATATCTAGCATTGTAGCTTTATAAGAAACTTTAGTATCGGTATCGTAAAATGCCAAAGAGAATATGGCATCGACCTTATATTCCTCACAAAGGGTTTCAATTTCATTCCATGTCAAAGTTGACGGAAATACACTTAATCCCTTTCTTAGAGAGGCCAAATCGTCTATGATCACAATCTCTTCAATCGTTTCATTGCCTTCCAATTGGTCTTTCAAGGCCAAAATTGCAGCTTCAGAACCTTCTTTGTCTAAATTCAGACCTTCAGCGGAAAGTATTTTATCAATCTTATCTGCGGTTTTATTTCCTTCAGAAGGCAAACTCCGATTAATGATTCCAATACGGGTCACATCTTTTGAAAGCGTAATGGGAGCAGGCTCTACGGCGCTCATGGTAAGATTATTGGTAGCACTACAGCCAATTAGAAGCATAGCACAGATAGCACTGAATATGGTTTGGTAAAGGTTATTCATTGGGGTTGAATTTTGTATAGAACGTTAAAATGGGGTGGTATCGTATGTAAATGCTTAATAATTAATCCTATAAATAAGTCGAGGGAAAAGTTATAACAACGCTACAAAGACAGACGATAAGATTCGCCATTTAAACGCTAAACCATACCTTTGCAATCGATTATTTATAAAAATGGGTAAGATTCACAATAAATCGCTTCAGGATCTTGAATTCGATACCGTCTTGGAACAGCTTTCTGTTCGTTGCAATACCGAATTGGGCAAGAAACGGGCATTGGGTGTTGCTCCCCTACCTAATGCTGAATCAATTCACAGAGAATTGGGACAAACATCAGAATACTTATCTTCCCTAGTCAGTGACAATCGCATTCCCAATCACGGATTTGATGCTATTGATAGGGATTTAAAATTGCTCAATATTGAAAACACTACGTTGGAAATCAGTGGTTTTAAGCGGATAGGCAGCATATGCAAGACGATTGCAGAGCATAAAAAGTTTTTTAAAAAGTTCAAGGAGTACTTTCCATTGTTGTTCGAAGCTTCTGGGGAAATTCAATTGAATACAGAGATTCCCACTCATATTGATGTCGTAATAGACCGTTTCGGAGAGATAAAGGACAATGCCTCGGTTACCTTGCTTAACATCCGTCAGGAAATCAATCAGGTAAAAGGCAAGATCAACCAAAGTTTCGCTTCGGCCCTGAATACGTATAAAACCTCGGACTATTTAGATGATATTCGGGAGTCTGTGGTTGATAACCGTAGGGTTTTGGCAGTGAAGGCCATGTATCGTAAAAAAGTGAGAGGTACGGTAATGGGTGCTTCCAAAACAGGGAGTATTGTCTATATTGAACCGGAAGCAGCTCTTAATTACAGCAGGCAACTTAATAACCTGGAATTTGATGAGCGAGAGGAATTACAGCGAATTTTAAATGAACTAACGAATAGAATCCGGCCCTTTGCTCCTTTTTTAGCAGAATACCAAGATTTTTTGGCCCATATGGATATTACCGCTGCCAAGGCAAAATACGCGTCGGAAATGAACGCCATATTGCCTAAAATCAGTGAAGACCGGAAAATGTTACTGAAAGATGCGTATCACCCATTGTTGTATTTGGGCAATAAATTGAAACGTGAAAAAACCTATCCACAGACCATAGAGTTACACCCTGAAAATCGCATCATCGTTATCTCAGGGCCTAATGCAGGTGGAAAAAGCATCACTTTGAAGACTATTGGCTTGTTACAGCTTATGCTACAAAGCGGTTTTTTGGTACCAGTACACGAGCGCAGTAGCATGTGTTTGTTTGATAAAATCCTTACGGATATTGGCGATAATCAATCCATCGAAAACCATTTGAGTACCTACAGTTACCGATTGAAGAACATGAACAGCTTTTTGCACAAGTGCAATGGCGATACACTGTTCTTGATTGATGAATTTGGTACTGGTAGTGACCCGGAATTGGGCGGTGCACTTGCAGAAGCCTTTTTAGAGGTGTTTTATGAACGTGGCGCTTATGGCGTAATTACGACCCACTATGCAAATTTAAAGGCTTTGGCCAACGAATTGCCCCATTGCACCAATGCGAACATGCTTTTTAACTCAAAAACCCTGGAGCCAATCTTTCAATTGGTATTGGGACAGGCAGGAAGTTCCTTCACTTTTGAGGTAGCTCAGAAAAATGGAATCCCCTACTCCCTGATCAATAAGGCAAAGAAGAAGATAGAGCGCGGCAAAGTACGTTTTGATGCGACGATAGCCAAATTACAAAAAGAACGCAGCAAAATGGCTGAAACAGGCTCTAAATTGCATGAAGAAGAGCTAAAAGCAAGAGAGGAAGCACGCCGTTTGGAAACATTGAATGCCAAAATCAAATCCAAACTGGAGAATTACCAAGAACTTTACGATCATAACCAGCGGATGATCTATCTAGGCAATAAAGTGAACACAGCGGCCGAACGTTATTTTCAAGATAAGAAGAAACGGATATTGGTTTCGGAATTATTACGCATTGTAGAGACAGAAAACAGTAAACGCAAGAAGAAATCGGCGAAAGAAGTCAAGGCCGACCGTGTGAAGAAGGCTGTTGTTTCCCAGGAAGTAGAAAAAGAAGTGAGAGTAATCCGTCAAAAGAAAAAAATAGCCAAGAAAAAAGCGGTAGTTGCGGTAAAAAACAAACCACGTCCCGTTTTCAAGATTGGTGATCGTGTTCGAATGCAGGATGGTAAGGCTGTGGGTAGTATTGATAAGCTTGAAAAGAATAAAGCCATTGTAAATTATGGAGTTTTCACTACGAATATAAGTGTGGACCAGTTGGAATTGGTAGCGGCTAATAAGTAAATGGACTTCTCTTAACCTTAATTTGTACTAAAGCTGATTATCAAGTAGTTACGAATAATCGTATATGATTTGAATTCATACCATGATTATATACTAAGTACCCAAAATGAATTATGTTATTCTTTAAGTTGAATTATATGGATTCCTGCCTTCGCAGGAAGGACAAATTATGGAGTTAGAAAAAAAAATCATTCTTTTCGACGGCGTTTGCAACCTATGCAATAGTGCTGTTCAGTACATAATAAAACGGGATAAGAATGATGAATTTCGTTTTGCGACACTTCAGGGTGAAATAGGACAACAACTGATTAATGAACGTAATATAGATACTTCTAAGTTGGACTCTATCATACTAATCAAGCCTGGAATAGCATATTATTCAAAGTCCACAGCAGCACTTGAAATAAGCCAATCTTTTGGCGGTTTTTGGAAAATGGCATACGTACTAAAAGTGATTCCCAGACAGTTACGGGATATCGTATACGATTGGGTGGCCAGAAACAGGTATGGTTGGTACGGTAAGAAAGAGAAATGTATGGTACCTACCCAGGAACTCAAGACCAAGTTTTTAGATTAATTCCACAGATAAATAAACTATGCATTGAAATGTTGGTTTTAGGTCATAAACAACTAGTTTTGCAAAGTATAATTTAGGG
>CAZYQR010000038.1:0-14629 GCA_964649755.1 uncultured Maribacter sp.
AGCAATGTAAGGGGCTTTTTTTGTTTGTCAGCTAAAGATATGGGAGAGCCGATGAGACGGATATTGCGTTTATGCCATTGCCCCAAAATGAAGATTCGGCGCAACGATGGAGATGGTCGGAACAATGGATGCCCCATGCCGCCTGGTTAATGCTGGCCGTAAGTGCTGAAGAATAAATCAAAGAATGTTATCTTTAAATGGTATTTAAATAGCCAAAACCAAAAAAATGCCCTTGAACATGAAGAGAAACTATCGTATTGTAGCCCTGATCTTGATTACCTTTTTTGTCATCTCGTTTTTGACCAATATTTTGGGAGCTTTGAACCCCAGTGTATCTAATAGTTTTGGACTTAGTGAGACCATGGCGGGTTTTCTTCCTTTTTCATTTTTTATAGCCTATGGAGTAATGTCTATACCTTCTGGTTTTATGGTTGAAAGGTATGGAGAGAAAAAGCTAATGATATTTGCTTTTCTACTTGCCTTATTGGGGGCAATCTTATTTGCGAACTTCTCGACCTTTGGGGTGTTCCTTTTTACCCTGTTCACCATTGGTACGGGAATGGCTATCTTACAGGTGGTGATCAACCCCTTACTTCGTGTAGCAGGGGGGGAAGAGCACTATGCATTTACTTCGGTCTTGGCGCAATTGATTTTTGGGGCAGCTTCTTTCGTAAGTCCACAAGTGTATTCCTGGTTGGTGATCAATTTAGACAGTCCTGAAAAACCCAGTGGTTGGTTTATTGATGTACTTTCTGAAATCGTTCCTGCCGAAATGTCGTGGGTGTCTATGTACTGGATTTTTGCTATTGCCAGTTTGGTCATGATATTTTTGATCATTACCATGACATTTCCAAAGGTCGAACTAAACGAAGAGGAAAAAATAGGATCAAAGGCTACCTATTTAGATCTCTTAAAGAATAAGACTGTAATCCTCTATTTTCTTGGGATTTTCACCTATGTAGGGGCCGAGCAGGGTATATCATATTGGATGTCAAAATTTTTAAAGGTTTATCATGGCTTTGATTACGAAACTGTGGGGGCGGCGGCTGTTGGTAATTTTTGGGGGCTGATGACCATTGGAGGTATATTAGGCTTGATCTTACTCAAGATTATGGATAGTAAAGTTGTGTTGAAGTTGTTCAGCGGCCTATCGATTTTGAGCTTGGCAGTGGCCCTCTACGGTGATGCTGATGCCTCATTATATGCATTCCAGACTTGCGGATTTTTCCTCTCGGTCATGTATCCCATAATCCTGTCTCTTGGGTTGAACTCAATGACGAATCATCATGGGTCTTTCGCAGGAATTCTTATGACCGGTATCATGGGTGGCGCAGTAGTGCAGCTCCTTATCGGTTTTGTTGGTGATATGGTATCCTTGAAATTTGGCATGTTGATTAATTTTATTGCCCTTGCCTACATTTTCAGTATTGGTGTATGGGCAAAACCTATCATAAAGAATAAAACTATTAATCTAAGAAAGAATAAAGCTTAATAAGACGTGACGGAAAAGAAGAAACTTATTGGGGTAGACCTCGGCGGCACCAAAGTAAATGTTGGCTTGGTCGAAGGGAATAGTGTTTTAGAAACCAAATATGTTAAATTGCCACAAGATGCGAAAGATGAATGGGAGGTAATCAATATCATTATTGATCTGATAAGATCGTTTTTGGCCAATAATACCATTGAAGGTATTGGTATCGGGGTCCCCAGTATTTTAGACAAGGAAAATGGAGTTATACACGAGGTGCAAAATATACCCACCTGGCAGGAAGTGCCACTGGCCGAAATATTGTTAAAGGAATTTAATGTTCCTGTTTATATTGATAATGATGCCAATTGCTTTGCATTAGGGGAACATCATTTTGGGTCTGCCAAGGATTGTAAGCATTTTGTTGGTCTATGTATAGGTACCGGAATGGGCTCGGGCATTATCAGCAACGGACGCTTGTTGGACGATGCCAATTGCGGATCTGGAGAATTCGGGATGATTTCCTATAAGGATGGGATTCTGGAGGATTATTGCAGCGGTCAATTCTTTAAAACCTATTATAATTCCAATGGGGAGGAATTAATGAAACGTGCCAATCAAGGTGATGAAATTGCAATAAAAGCTTTTGAGGAATACGGCAAACATCTAGGTAATGGTATCAATACAATTTTGTATTCCGTAGACCCAAAAATGATCATCATTGGAGGTTCTGTTGTACATTCGGCGCCTTTTTTTGAAAAAAGTATGCAAGGCAGTATTCAGAAATTCGCCTATAAGAAAGTATTGGAAAATTTTGAGATCCGCTATTCCACTACCCCGAACATAGCCGTTTTAGGGGCAGCAGCTTTATATTATGATCGTAAAGGTGTATTGTAGCATTTGGGAAACTGATTTCTTTCTGAACGGGATTAAGCTAAATTACAGTTATGAGAAATTTTTTCGTCCTTATCCTTTTTTTTGTCTTTTCTTCTTCGAATGGTCAAAAAACAAATGATGGGACTATTATTGGTGTGAAAATTTATGAACGACAGACCGATTATGGGTCTTTGTTTTTACAGTGGAAAGACTTAGGAATTAATACGGCCTATGTGAGCGTAGACCTGGCTTATGATATTGGTTTTAGGACGAAGGCCAAACAAGCCGATGTTGATATCTATATTATTTTCCCTGTTTTTTTTAACGCTGAGGCCTTGAAAGAGCATCCCGATTGGTACGCCATTACCCAAAAGGGTACACCAGCCAAGGAGGAATGGGTTGAGTTTGTCAATCCTGCGCATAAAATCTATAGGGCGCAACGTACGGCTTTTATTGAAAAGGTGGTCAGTGAGACCAAACCCGAGGGGGTTAGCATCGATTTTATTCGGTATTTTGCCTTTTGGGAAAAAATATACGAGGGCAGGACTTTGGAATCGATCCCGGATTCTAGTTTCGATACCATAAGTCTAGCTGCTTTTCAAGCAGATAAGGGCCTTGAGATTCCCCAAAAATTGGTCAGTGTTCAGGAAAAATCGGTCTGGATCCTGGAAAATCATCCAGATAGTTGGGCCGAATGGAAATGTGACAATATCGTATCTATGGTCAGGAATATTGTGGCTTCGGTCAAGGCCATACAACCTGGAATACGTACCAACCTTCATGCTGTTCCGTGGCGTGAGAACGATTTTGGCGGCGCCATGAAGCGCATTGTCGGCCAAGATTTGGTGCAACTCTCGAAACTGGTCGACTTTGTTTCCCCTATGTGCTATTCGCATATGTTGAAACGAGATGCCCAATGGGTTTCGACTGTGGTCAAGGATTTTAAGAGTCAAATAGGCGACACTCATATTTTGCCGAGTATACAGGTGGCCAAGGCTTATTTGGAGGAGCCACTTGGGGTTAAGGAATTCGAAGGGATTGTAAAGGCCGCCCTGCAAGATCCTTCCAAGGGTGTTGTATTTTGGTCCTGGCCGCATTTGGATAAGGATCGTTCGAAAAAGGCAATTGTAAAAAAGCTGGTGAATTAATTGTGCGAGCCGTCCAATATCACAAATATCAATAATTTTTTAGGGTAGCTTGGGTTAAGGGGTCTGTGAAATGGTCTTATTATAGACAAGAATTTTTTTGAAAAGACTCATTCTTGATTATGTCCTAAAACGGGGATTGCTAACTGCACAAACAAACAAAAAGACTAAAAACCTTTGTATTTAGGACGATTTGGACGACAGCAACGTCATATCAATAAAGGCATTTTGGCGTTTTTCAGTAAGCCCTAATTTTGGGTAAAGGACGGCCAAACGATTAATTGAACTTGGAGAAATATTATATCCTTGGCAAATCTCCATCACCTTTTAAAGGCAGTTGTGATTCCCCCATTAGGTAAGTATCAACATGATAAGCTGCTTGTCGTCCTTCTGAAATAGCCCAAACAATCAATGATTGTCCTCTTCGTTGATCACCAGCAACAAATATTCCTGGGACATTACTCATATAATCCTTAGCTGTAGCTTTAATGTTTGTTCTTGGGTCTGCTTCCAATCCTAATTGTTCTGCGATGGTCATTTCAGAGCCTGTAAAACCAAGGGCTAAAAATGCTAATTCACATTTCCATTCTTTTTCAGTGCCTACTACTTCCTTTAGTATCGGTCGTTTTCCAGGTTCTTTGATCCATTCTACTTCATAAGTTATTAATCCCTTAAGGTTTCCGTCTTTATCTCCAATAAATTCTTTAGTAGAAATACTGAAAAAACGTTCTGCCCCTTCTTTGTGCGAAGAACTGGTGCGCAAGCGCATAGGCCAAAATGGCCATGGCTGGTCTTCTGGGCGTTCAGTAGTTGCCATTGGCATAATCTCAAAATTAGAAACGGATTTTGCGCCATGTCTAAATGAAGTGCCAATGCAATCCGATCCTGTATCTCCCCCACCTATAACAATAACATTTTTATCGGTGGCCATAATTTCTTCACCTAAGTCCTTAATGCCGTCTACCCGTCTGTTGTTTTGGCCTAAAAAATCCATAGCTTGTACCACACCTTTAAGGTCTGCCCCTTTTATAGGCAGGTTTCTCCTTACCGTAGCTCCTCCACATAGAACCAAAGCGTCAAAATCATTTTTAAGTTGATCGGCTTTGACATCAACACCCACATGAATCCCGCATTTAAATTCAATACCCTCTTCTTCCAATACTTTTAATCTTCTATCTATAACGTGTTTTTCCATCTTAAAATCAGGAATGCCATATCTTAATAGACCTCCTGGTTTTTCATCTCTTTCAAAAACTGTCACTAAATGCCCAGCGCGATTCAATTGCTGAGCTGCAGCAAGACCAGCAGGCCCGGAACCGATTACGGCAACCTTTTTGCCAGTTCTAATTGCTGGAGGTTCTGCAACAACCCATCCTTTTTTAAAAGCAGTTTCAACAATATTCTTCTCTATATTCTCTATGGTGACAGGATCTTCGTTGATGCCAAGCACACACGCTTCTTCACAAGGGGCAGGACATAACCTTCCTGTAAACTCAGGAAAATTATTGGTTGCATGTAAAATATCTGTAGCTTTTTCCCATTTACCCCGGTATACGGCATCATTGAAATCAGGAATTAAATTCCCCAAGGGACAACCACTATGGCAAAAGGGAATGCCACAATCCATACAACGGGCACCTTGATCTTTCAGACCAGACTCCTTCATTGGAAGCGTGAATTCCTTATAATTTTGTATACGCTCCTCAACAGGAGCATATTGCTCTATTTTTCTATCGAATTCCAAAAATCCTGTTATCTTTCCCATGTTTCGATTTATATAGTTTCTAACTTTTCTTTTTCTAAACGAATTAATGCCTGTTTGTATTCCTCTGGGAATACTTTTACAAAATCAGGTAGACAATCTTCCCAATTCTCCAAAATCCGTTGAGCCAATGGGCTCATTGTAACATTATAATGACTTTCTATCAACTCTCTCAATTCAGCAATATCCTGATCTTCTTCTACTGCTAATAGATTTAGAGCTTCCATATTGCACCTCTTTTCAAAGGTTTTGTTTTTGTCATAAACATAAGCAATACCACCACTCATTCCAGCACCGAAATTTCTTCCGACTTCACCCAGAATTACGGCGACACCACCGGTCATATATTCACAACCATGGTCACCAATACCTTCAACAACCGTTTTGGCGCCTGAATTTCGAACACAAAAACGCTCTCCAGCTTTTCCATTAATATAAGCTCTTCCCGCTGTAGCGCCATATAAGGTTACATTGCCCGTAATTACATTGTCCTCGGGAACAATAGTTGAGCCATCTGGTACTTTTATCACCAATTTAGCTCCGGAAAGTCCTTTGCCTAAATAATCATTGGTGTTACCATTCACGGTCATAGTAAGACCACGAGTCGCAAAAGCACCAAAACTTTGCCCTGCAGAACCAGTGAAATTTAATTTTATCGTATTTATTGGTAATCCTTCAGCACCATAAACTTTTGATATTTCGTTACTCATAATGGCACCAATTGCCCGATCCGTATTATGGATAGGAAAATCCAAGGATATTTTTTCTTTTCTGAACAAAGCCGGATTTGCCTTCTCCAGAATTTCAAATTCTATTGATTTATGAACATCGTGTACTTGCTTTTGGGTATTATAGAACTTAGTTCCTTTTGGAACATCAATCTGATAAAGAATTGGGGTTAGGTCTATACCTGCAGTTTTGTAATGGTCAAGGGCCTTTTTACGATCCAATTTTTGGACTTGCCCAACCATTTCATTTACAGTTCTAAATCCTAAATGGGCCATTATTTCACGTAACTCTTGGGCAACGAAATACATGTAATTCACCACGTGCTCTGGCTTGCCTTTGAATTTCTTACGTAATTCAGGATTTTGGGTCGCAATACCTACAGGGCATGTGTTTAGATGACATACACGCATCATTATACAACCAGAAGCAACCAATGGGGCAGTTGCAAAGCCAAATTCCTCTGCTCCTAAGAGACAGGCTACTGCGACATCCCTACCTGTTTTCAATTGTCCGTCACACTCTAGCACAACCCTGTTTCGAAGGTCGTTCATGACCAAGGTCTGTTGTGCTTCGGCGATTCCTAATTCCCACGGAAGTCCGGCATGTTTTAAAGAGGTTAAAGGAGAAGCTCCCGTACCACCATCAAAACCAGAGATAAGGATAACATCTGCTTTAGCCTTTGAAACTCCTGCAGCAACGGTCCCAACTCCAACTTCTGAAACCAATTTTACATTTATACGTGCTTTGCGATTAGCTGATTTTAGATCAAAAATCAACTGCGAAAGATCTTCGATGGAATAAATATCGTGATGTGGTGGTGGTGAAATCAATCCAACATAAGGGGTGGAGTTCCTTGTTTTAGCAATAGCTGGATTAACTTTTGGTCCTGGCAACTGACCACCTTCACCAGGTTTGGCCCCTTGGGCCATTTTTATCTGTATCTCTTTAGCATTGGTCAAATAATTTGAAGTAACTCCAAACCGACCTGATGCGACCTGCTTGATGGCACTATTTCGCCAATCGCCCGTCTGATTTTTATAAAATCGTTCTGCATCTTCACCACCTTCACCTGAATTACTTTTACCACCAATACGATTCATGGCAATCGCCAAGTTTTCATGAGCTTCTTTACTAATAGATCCATATGACATGGCTCCAGTTTTGAAGCGTTTTACGATTTCTGTCCATGGTTCAACTTCTTCCAAAGGAATTGGGTCATAATTCGAAAACTCGAACAATCCGCGAATGGTCATCAAATTTTTTGATTGTTCGTTGACCATGGCCGCAAATTCTTTGTACGTTTCTGGCTCATTACCGCGAACTGCTTTTTGTAGTTTGGCAATAGATAATGGATTGAACATATGCTTTTCCCCATCTCGTCTCCATCGGTATTCACCTCCTATTTCCAAATCCAGATTGGCGGCTATTTCCTTTTTTGAATAGGCTCTCTGATGTCTTTTGGTAATTTCTTTCTCAATTTCATATAAACCAATACCTTGAATTCTTGTTGGCGTATTCGGGAAGTATTTATCAACAACTTTAGTGCTGATTCCAATACATTCGAACAATTGTGAACCTCGATATGAGTTTAAAGTGGATATTCCAATTTTATTCATCACTTTAAGAATACCTTTTCCGATAGCCTTATTGTAATTCTCAATGGCTTCATCAAAAGTAAATTCGGTAATGTCGTTTTCCTCAATCTGTTCAGCGATTATCTCATTTACTAAATATGGATTGATTGCACTTGCACCAAAACCGAATAAAAGAGCAAAATGATGTACTTCGCGTGGTTCGGCAGATTCTATGATCATACTCAACTTAGAACGATTCCCCATTCTTTGAAGACCACTATTCACATAAGAACATGCTAGTAAAGCCGGAATCGGGGCTTTTTCTTCATTAGAATTCCTATCGGATAAAATAATGATATTTGCTTCTTCGTCAATTGCTTTGGAAGCTTGATTTAATATTGACTCAAGAGCTTCTTCCAGTCCATTATGACCTCTATTGATATCATATAAAATTGGGATTGATACAACCTTGTAATCGGGACTTGAATCGTAATTCTTGATTTTATCCAAATCCTCTTTTGAGATTACTGGATTTTGAATTTTCAGTTTTCTACAATGCTGTTCGGTTATGGTGAATAAATTGATGTCGTTACCTAATGTAAGGCTAATATCGGTTATCATCTCTTCGCGAATACCATCTAAAGGCGGGTTGGTTACTTGAGCAAACAATTGTTGAAAATAATTGTAGATGAGTTGTGGTCGTTCCGATAGCACTGCAATAGGGGTATCTGAACCCATAGAACCAATAGGTTCTTTGGCGGTCTTACCCATGGGAAGAATAATTGTATTGATGTCTTCCAGGGAATAACCGAATACAGACTTTCGTTTCTCCAAAGATGCCTCACCCAAAAAAAGTGGGCAATCATTATAAGGGATATCTCTCAGATGGACTAAATTCTTATCCAACCATTTTTTATAAGGATGTCGCTGGGCTATTTCCTCTTTAATTTCCTCATCATTGACTATTCGCCCCTCTTCCATGTTGACCAAGAACATTTTCCCCGGTTCGAGTCTGCCATGAAACTCAACATTTTCAGGTTCAATATCAACTACACCTGTTTCAGAGGACATGATAACATTACCTTTCTTTGTTACCGTGTAGCGCGATGGTCTCAGACCATTTCTATCCAATACTGCTCCTATAAAATTGCCATCGGTAAATGGGATGGAAGCTGGTCCGTCCCAAGGTTCCATGCTACATGAATTATATTCGTAAAAAGCACGTTTGGCTTCTGACATTTCTGTGTTCTTCTCCCAAGCTTCCGGAACCAACATCATCATAACTTCTGGTAAGGAACGACCAGTCATTAACAATAATTCCACAACCATATCCATTGTCGCGGAATCCGATTTACCAGGTAGAATTATAGGTAAAATATTTTTTATTTCAGGGCCAAACCAATCACTTTCCATCAATTCTTCTCGGGACTTCATTCGTGAAACATTACCACGTAGGGTATTTATTTCTCCATTGTGACACATATACCTAAATGGTTGTGCCAAATCCCAAGTAGGGAAGGTGTTAGTCGAGAAACGCTGATGAACCAAAGATAATCTGGTAACCACCCTGGAGTCCATCAAATCTTTATAATAAAGACTAATGTCCTTCGGCATCAATAGCCCCTTAAAGATTATGATTTTGGTTGAAAGGCTAGGGACATAAAAGAACTTGCTTTCAGACAATTTGGAAATTAAGATGGCATGTTCCGTTATCTTTCGGGCAATAAACAATTTCAAGTTAAATTGAAAAACACCTTGTTTTTTATTCTCCTTTGCAATGAAAACCTGTTTTACAAATGGTTCAGTCTCCATAGCTATTCTACCTGGAACTGATCTATTTACAGGCACATTTCGCCATCCAAGTAATTTTAAACCTTGATTCTTAATATTCTTCTCAAACTCAGAAATACAATATTCCCTTTGATTTTCTCTTTGCGGAAGAAACACATTACTTACTGCATATTCCCCAGCTTTTGGTAATTCAAAATCGCAAACATCTTTAAAGAAATCATGGGGGATATCAATTAAAATTCCAGCGCCATCACCAGTCTTACCATCAGCACTTACCGCACCACGATGCTCTAGCTTATCCAAAATCTCCAAGGCCTTATGAATAATGTCGTTAGACTTAATTCCTTTAAGACTACATATAAACCCGGCGCCACAATTATCGTGCTCAAATTCCGGCAGGTATAACCCTTGTTTTATCAACTTCATAAATTATGGTATTTCTACAAAAATATCATATTCTATGAATATTTTTCATTGATGTTATTAATTATAACAAAAAAATTCAACGTTTTTAAATATTTGTCTAAATAATCGTAATATCGAATATTAAAGTGGGATTTATTGTGATATCAATAAAGCAACATAGCCAAAAAATGAATATTTATTGATAAAATCACTTAAAACTAAAAACGCCCAAAAAGAATAAATCCACTTTGGAAAACCCTTTTGGAAATGAAAATTGGAGTCTTTCAAACAATGATCAAGGCAGAACTACTAACGTATTTTTAAGTTGATTAATCCCTCAAAATGCTTCTTGAAATAACGATTTTTTGGATTTCGGAAGTGCCCTCGTAAATTTGCGTGATTTTGGCATCGCGCATCATACGCTCCACGTGGTAGTCCTTGACAAAACCGTTTCCACCATGAATTTGTACGGCCTCAACAGCGGTATCCATAGCTACTTGTGATGCGTAAAGCTTTGCCATTGCGCTCGATAGATCGTAGTTATTACCAATGTCCTTATCAAGGGCAGCTTTATAGACCAATAGTCTAGCCGCTTCAATTTGGGTATGCATATCGGCCAACTTAAAGGCTATGGCTTGATGGTTTGCTATTTCGGTTCCAAAGGCCTTGCGTTCTTTTGAATACTTCTTTGCCAGTTCGTAAGCCCCTGCGGCTATTCCCAAAGCTTGGGCTGCAATACCAATTCTACCACCAGACAAGGTTTTCATGGCAAATTTAAAACCAAATCCGTCTTCGCCTATTCGATTTTCTTTAGGAACTATGACATCATTAAAGTTCAAAGAATGGGTGTCACTACCACGTATTCCCAATTTATTCTCTTTAGGACCTATTTCAAAACCATTCATCCCTTTTTCTACAATCAAAGCGTTGATTCCCTTATGCCCTTTATCTCTATCCGTCTGTGCAATTACCAAATAAACTTCTGCCGTACCCCCATTGGTAATCCAATTCTTTGTGCCATTTAAAATGTAATGGTCCCCTTTGTCAATTGCAGTCGTCTTTTGGGAAGTGGCATCGCTTCCTGCCTCCGGTTCAGAAAGACAAAATGCACCGATAATCTCACCAGATGCCAAGCGCGTCAGATATTTTTGTTTTTGTTCTTCGTTACCAAAAGCTTCCAGTCCCCAGCAAACCAATGAATTGTTCACTGAAACGATAACTGAGGCTGACGCATCAATCTTCGATAATTCTTCCATAACAAGAGCGTAAGAAACCGTGTCCAATCCGCTACCACCATATTTAGGGTCCACCATCATGCCAAGAAAACCCAATTCCCCCATTTTTTTTACTTGTTCAGCAGGGAATTTTTGTGCGTCATCACGTTCAATAACCCCAGGCAACAGCTCATTTTGAGCAAAATCACGAGCGGCCTCTTGAATCATTAATTGTTCTTCAGATAAGGAGAAATCCATAAGCTAAGATTTAAATTAGACCTAGCAAATATACAGTTATGTTATAAAATTCTAATTGCTTTTAAAAGTTGTTTTAGCTGTTTGTTTATTTTCAGATTAGATAGCATTATGGCCATTTTTTAATTTCAGTATTTTATATTTGTTTAAGTATTTCTTCTTTTTGATTTAAACTAAAAATTATGAGACAGCATTAACCCTAATCGGGATTTATTTGTTAAAATTTTGGAATATGCGGTTAAAATTGATGTCACATACATAGTATAATAATCAAATAAAATGAAGAAACTTCTTAAAGCTTACGAGAAAAAACAACCGGAAATAGTCTTTAATTGGAAAGATGCTGAGACCGAGGCCGAAGGGTGGACGGTCATTAATTCGCTAAGGGGCGGTGCTGCTGGGGGTGGAACAAGAATGCGTGAAGGGCTTGATCTTAACGAAGTGCTTTCCTTGGCAAAAACCATGGAGGTGAAGTTCACGGTTTCAGGCCCGCCTATAGGTGGGGCAAAATCAGGGATCAACTTCAATCCTCATGATCCACGAAAAAGAGGTGTTTTGGAAAGATGGTACCATGCTGTAGCTCCACTTTTAAAAAGTTATTATGGTACTGGAGGGGATTTAAATGTAGATGAAATTCATGAAGTAATCCCTATTACAGAAGATGCCGGTGTATGGCATCCTCAAGAGGGGGTTTTCAACGGGCATTTCAAACCCACGGAAGCGGATAAAATAAATAGGATAGGACAACTTCGTTTAGGAGTTATCAAACCTCTGGAGAGTGATGTACATTCTCCTGATGTTGCTCGAAAATATACGGTTGCCGATATGATAACAGGGTATGGCGTAGCTGAGGCAGTAAGGCACTACTACGATATTTTTGGCGGTAATGTCATGGGGAAAAGGGCAGTGGTCCAAGGTTTTGGAAACGTAGGTGGTGCAGCGGCTTTTTATTTAGCACAAATGGGAGCCAGAATAGTTGGGATATTGGATAGGACAGGAGGCGTAATCAAGGAAGATGGATTTTCGTTTGAGGAAGTAAAGGAATTTTATCTCAATAAACACGGTAATAGCTTAATGGCAAATGCCGATCAAATGATTCCTTTTGAAGAAATCAACGAAAAAATTTGGACCTTGCAGACTGAAATATTTGCTCCTTGTGCGGCATCTAGGCTTATTACCAAGGATCAAATCACGAAGATGATAGATACAGGTTTGGAGGTAATATCCTGTGGGGCAAATGTTCCTTTTGCGGATAAGGAGATTTTCTTTGGACCTATCATGGAATACACCGATGGGAGAGTAAGTCTTATTCCTGACTTTGTTTCTAACTGTGGAATGGCAAGGGTTTTTGCCTATTTCATGGAAAAAAGAGTAGGAATGGATGATGTTTTGATATTTAAAGACACTTCGGATACCATCAGAAAGGCAATTTTGAATATCTTTAAGCAAAATCATACAAAACTTAATCTGAGCCAAACCGGATTTGAAATAGCATTGAAACAATTAATATAAACCAAACCAACTGAATATGGAGACCATTATTATCATTGTATTTTTAGCTGGATATCTAGCGATAACCTTAGAGCATAATCTAAAAATTGACAAACTGATTCCAGCCTTGGCCATGATGGCCATCTTATGGGCCATAATTGCTTTGGCACATATGGATGTATTTGAGGTCAACGCGGAATTGCGTGAGCTTGAACCGACTCATATTGAGGAGATTCTCTTGCACCATTTAGGCAAAACCGCAGAAATATTGGTGTTCTTACTCGGCGCCATGACCATTGTAGAAATCATAGATTATTTTGATGGGTTTGCTACCATAAAGGGATTCATAAGAACAAGAAGTAAGCGAAAACTCCTTTGGCTGTTTTCTATTTTGGCCTTTATACTTTCAGCGATAATAGATAACCTAACGGCTACTATTGTTTTGATTACCATTTTGCAAAAGGTTATAATTGATAGGAATACAAGATTGTGGTTTGCAGGTATGATTATCATTACCGCTAACGCGGGAGGGGCGTGGTCACCGATTGGTGATGTTACCACTACAATGCTGTGGATTGCCAATAAGGTATCGGCTATAGAATTGATAAAGCATGTTTTAGTACCATCTATTCTGTGTATGGTTGTACCAGTATTGGTGGCAAGTAGGTACAAGGTGTTTAAAGGAAATATTGAAAGGGAGATTGATGACTTAGAAGCCTCAAAGTCGAAATTTGGAGCCACAATGCTATATCTAGGTTTAGGATCAATAGTTTTTGTTCCCTTCTTCAAAACAATTACCCATTTACCCCCTTATGTAGGGATGATGTTATCTTTGGCTATCGTAGCCACTTTTGCAGAAATATACAGTAAAACAAAATTCAGTATTTCACATGTTGAGAGTGATGATCATGATACAACAGGGCATCATAGTCCAGTGCATGCATCATTATCTAAAATAGAATTGCCCAGTATCTTATTCTTCTTAGGAATTTTGTTGGCGGTTGCAGCCTTAGAATCTCTTGGATATCTGTTTAATTATGCAGGAAGCCTTAACGAGGCCATACCAAACACCGATATAGTTGTCATGTTGTTTGGCGTAGGTTCAGCGGTAATTGATAATGTACCTTTGGTAGCGGCAAGTATGGGCATGTTCTCTGAAGGCATGGATAACCCACTTTGGCATTTTATAGCATATTCAGCTGGTACTGGAGGTAGTATGTTGATAATTGGTTCTGCTGCTGGTGTTGTTGCCATGGGTATGGAGAAGATTGATTTCTTCTGGTATTTAAAGAAAATAGCCTTCTTGGCCTTCATAGGATTTATAGCAGGAGCAATTGCCTTCGTTTTCATGCGTGATTTTGTGCTTCACGGATAATTTTATCGATAAAATGCCGTTATTAAGGCAAATTAAAGAAGAGAAACTATATGTCATTATTACAAGATCTTGCGCAGGACCCTGAAGTGGGTAATGTTATATCTGAAGAAAAGACCCTCTCGGTCATGGATTTGATTTTAAGTGGCGGTACAGGAAGTATCGTTATTATATCAATTTTATTCGTTTTATTATTTGTCGCATTGTACATCTATTTTGAGCGAATCTTCGCCATTAAAGCTGCTTCAAAAATCGATAAAAATTTCATGAACCAAATTCGGGATCATGTTACCAGTGGTAAATTAGAGGCTGCAAAATTGTTATGCGCCCAAACAGATTCGCCAGTGGCCCGTTTAACTGAAAAAGGGGTGTCGCGAATAGGTAAACCTTTGGATGACATCAATACAGCCATAGAGAATGCTGGGACCCTGGAGGTTTATAAGTTGGAGAGAAATGTAAGTGTATTAGCGACTGTTGCCGGTGCAGCTCCAATGATCGGTTTCCTTGGTACTGTAATTGGTATGATTTTGGCATTCCATGAAATGGC
>CAZYQR010000039.1:0-14229 GCA_964649755.1 uncultured Maribacter sp.
AAACGCTCCCAAGTATCCATTTTCTTTTGCCCTATCTGTGGATAATCTTTCTTTGTGTTAGGTCTTGGAAATACAACATCATAATCGGGATGCGACCAATCACATAATGAATAATAAAGGCCCACTTTAAGTCCATTATCCCTCAAAGCATCAACATAAGGAGCAACCAAATCACGTTTTGCGGGGGTTTTGTCCACCACATTCAGATGGCTCAATTTTGTATCCCATAAGGCCACACCATCATGATGCTTCGTAGTCATTACCACATACTGTGCTCCAATCTTTTTAAATAAGCCTGCCCATTCTTTTGGATTATAATTAGCAGCAGTGAATTTATCACCTTGCTTCATATAATCCGCATAGGTAATTCGTTTGTGGTAGAGCGACCAAGATTCAGTAATACCATTCACGCCGTAATATCCCCAATGAATGAATACTCCAAGTTTGGCATCTTTAAACCATTCCAGTCGTTCATTCTTAGTATCGGTTTGCGCAGCGGCAAAACCACAAAAAATAAACAACATAAGAAGGGTTTTCCAGTATTTCATGTGCTTATTTTTACTGTTTTTTATTTGTCACATGTAACATCCATAAAATCATTGTCCATGGGTATTGAACTTTTAGTAATGGATGTTTCATCTTACTTTATTATATTGCTTAAGGAATAGGGCACAGCATCTTCCCCACTTGCCCATTCCTTATTTGGCTTGCTATCCATCATAAATTTCAATTTCCCGCCTTTTTGAATATCCCCGAATTTTAAATAGGATCTGTCATATTCAACATCGTTCAAACTTGCAGAATTTATATAAAAGTTATCCTTACTGTTTTCTGGAGCAGAGATCTCAAAACGATTTCCATTTGCTAAAAAAATACTAGCTTTTTTGAATAAAGGACTCCCAATAACATATTCATCAACCCCAGGGGTAACAGGATAAAACCCAAGCGAACTAAATACATACCAAGCAGACGTTTGCCCATTATCTTCATCACCACAATACCCATCAGGTGTGGCAGCATATAACTTCGTCAAAACGGTCCTTATCTTTTCTTGTGTCTTATATGAAGCATTGGCATAATTATACAAATAAATCATGTGTTGAATGGGTTGATTTCCATGAGCATAGTTACCCATATTCATAATCTGCATCTCACGAATCTCATGTATTGTATATCCGTAATAAGATGCGTCAAAATCTGGAGGCATGTCAAAAACTGCATCCAATTGGTTTTCAAAATCCTTTTTTCCACCCATTAAATCAATCAAGCCATTTATGTCATGAAAAACAGACCAAGTATAATGAATACTGTTACCTTCAGTAAAGGCATCGCCCCATTTCAAAGGATTAAACGGACTCTGAAAACTACCATCCTCATTTTTACCACGCATCCATTTTGTCGAAGGATCAAATAAGTTTTTATAATTCAAGGAACGCTTGTAAAAAGTATTCGCCAAATCAGTTTTCCCCATTTTGGTTGCCATTTGCCCTATGGTAAAATCGGCATAGGCATATTCCAAAGTTCTGGCTGCATTTTCATTAATGCCGACATCATAAGGTACATATCCCAATTTATTGTAATAATCAACACCCTCCCTACCAACGGAACTTATTACATTACCATTGGATAAAGGTCTACTGTTGGATGTTGTTGCATTTTTGACCATCGCCTCTAACAATACTTCAGTATCACCTAGCTCAATTCCCTTTAAAAAGGCATCGGCTATAATAGGGGAAGAATTTGAACCGATCATACAATCCCGATGACCGGGACTGGCCCATTCAGGAAGCCACCCAGATTCTTTATAGGTATTAGCCAAACCCTCCATAATATGACTATTCTGTTCTGGATACATTAAATTAAAAAATGGGAAAACAGCCCTAAATGTGTCCCAAAACCCATTATCAGTAAACATATAACCTGGTAGAACCTCACCATTATAAGGACTATAATGTACAATTTCATTGGCCTGGTCTAACTCGTACATTTTTCTAGGAAATAACAAAACGCGATACAGACAAGAATAGAAAGTTCTTATATTATCTATATTTTCATCTTCTATTTGAATCTTGCTTAATTCCTTTTGCCAAGAATTTTTCGCTTTCTCACGTGTAGCATCAAAAGAATCATTCCCAATTTCCCGATCAAGATTCAATTGTGCCTGTTCTGGACTAATAAAGGAAGAAGCCACCTTTACATGAACAGTTTGCCCTCTTTTTGTCTTGAAACCAATTATGGCGCCTACATGGTCTCCTACACTTTCAAAGGTGTTTTTATTCAATTTCCATTCATCTTCCCAGGTATGGTTTAATTCAAAATCAGTATCAAATTCTGCCACAAAGTAATTGTGGAAATTCTCTGGAACGCCACCACTATTATTTCTACAATATCCTATTATCTTTCTTTCCTTTGGCAATATTTTTACCATAGATCCCTTGTTGAAAGCATCCAATAGAATGAATGATTTTTCATTTTCTGGAAAAGTGAACTTGAAGTGTGCCGCTCTTTCTGTTGGTGTAACCTCAGCAACCACATCATAATCTGCTAAATACACACTATAATAATCGGGCCTGACGGTTTCTGCTTTATGCGAAAAATAAGATTCACGTTCGTCTTCCTGATACTTTAAATCACCGGTAATAGCCATTAACGAAAATGCAGCATAGTCGTTTATCCACGGACTTGGCTGATGCGTTTGTTTAATGCCTCGAATCTTTTTATCGTGGTATTTATATGTCCAACCATCGCCCATTTTTGAGGTCATTGGCGTCCAAAAATTCATTCCCCAAGGAGTAGCGATTGCAGGATATGTATTTCCGTTTGATAGACTAAAATCAGAGTCTGTGCCCATTAAAGGATTTACAAACTCAATTAATGATGTTTCTTTGGAAATGGTTTTACTAACCTGCTTGTTGTTTTGTTCACAACCAACTATAAAAATCACGAAAATCAGTATAAAAAATCTCATTTATTGTCTTGGATTAAAAACTTACCATCCTCTTTGATAATCAACTTTTTACCAGTGAATGGACTTATTGTCCAGATATTCCACCCGGTACTATGTTCTTCAAATTCCAGTGCTATGGATTCGCCCAATACTTTTTGAGTATCGGATTTCATTTGGGCTTTTGCCTTATCATATTCATCCTCTGCACTGAGTAGCTTTCTAAAGTTACTAAACATGTACCATTTTAGGTGTTCGTCCTTAGGAATTTCAAAATTATCTTTTGCACCAACTTCCTTATCAGAAAAATAAACATAGCCCCACTTCTCTGGTTCATGCATATTTACTACCCCTTGTGGTGACCATACCCAATTGTTTTCTGAAAGATACTTTCCGTTTTTATTTTTCTTTCTTGAATATCGACCATCCTCTAAGTCAAATTCCCAATTGACCCTTGAAAAACCAAAGCGCCAAAATTCCTTTACCGGAATATTATTATGGGCATTAGCTTCCTTTAATACTTCCCAAGGAATAGCTATTTCAATACTCCACCCAGTATCCTTATCATTCGGATTGTTCAATGTGCCATCAATATGAACCGCCGTCTTTATCCCCTGAATATCCCAACTATCCAATACTATTCCATGGTTTCTATAGGGCTTGGTCAGTAATAAATCCCAAATAGTATTCAAGGCATTCATTTCGAATTCCATATAATTATGGGTATCCCCATCGGGATCAATGAAAATCTCAAAATCATTATTGTAAAAAACCACCGTATCCCTTTGTTTTAAAGTTCCCCAAACATGCGGTTCATCCAATTTTGCAAAAAAATACAGGCAGGTATCGTCCCAAAGCATTTTCATTTGGGTCTTGTAAGTAGGCTCCTTTTTTCCCTCAATATCAATAAAAGTATCACTCCAAGGTGCTTTCTTCCAAGAGTCCTCATCGCCTAATCCATCAATTTTTAAATCTTCTACTGCCTTATACGTTATATATTGACGTGGTATCTCTTGGGCAACCACCCATACGCTCCCCACATATAAGAGGAACAATATTAAACCTATAGTTCTTTTATTGTTCAACATGTTTTTCATTTTTGATTATAAACTATTGTTCTTCGTAAAATCAATGATTTCAGAGATATACCCAAAAGCCAATGCTGTTACAGTATCTGCCGCACCATAATAAATAGCGATTTTATCTTCTTCCAATGAATGCAAAGCAGCACATGGGAATACTACATTAGGTACATCGCCAACTTGCTCATATAATTCAGTTGGTGCCAAAAGATAAGGTTGCGTTCTATATTTTACTTTATCCGGTTCATTTTCATCAAGAATTGCCGAACCAATTGAATATCTAAATCCATTGCATGTATTAATAACCCCATGATAAAAAATTAGCCAACCTTCATTGGTCAGAATAGGAACCGTGCCAGCACCTATTTTACAGCTCTGCCAAGCACTATCCTCAAAAGGGGATACTTTCATTACACATCTATGCTCGCCCCAATATTTCATATCTGGGCTAAAACTAACATAGATATCCCCAAAAGGCGTGTGGCCGTTATCGCTGGGTCTGCTCAACATAGCATAGCGGTCACCAATCTTTGAAGGAAACAGTACCCCGTTTCTATTGAACGGCAAAAAAGCATTTTCACACTGAAAGAATTCTATAAAATCATGGGTGTAAGCTATACCAATTGTTGGCCCATGATAACCATTACACCATGTAATCCAATATCTATCTTCAATAAAAACGACTCTGGGATCGTATTTGTAGTCTGACTCAATCATAGGGGTATTGCCAGCTTTCATAGCGATAGGATCGTGGTTTATTTCCCAATTGATTCCGTCTTTACTAAATCCAGCAAAAATGTTCATCTGAACTGCTTTGTTATCACATCTAAAAACTCCCGCAAAGCCATCTTTATAAGGAACTACCGCACTATTAAAAATACTATTTGACGAGGGTATGTCGTGCCTTTTGATTATTGGATTTTCAGCATAACGCCAAAGAACATCATCGCAATTATTAGGTCTTTCTTGCCAAGGTATAATCATAATTGTTCCTACTTAAAAATTCTATCTTATTTCTTCAGTTCGGGATTTTACGCACCTTATCTAACCAAGTATATTTTAATATAACTGAAGTCAACACAAAAATAGCAAACGCCAACCATGCTTTTGGATAATCCCTGATCATAAAATAAATTGGTAATACTATCATACTTGATTGCCATATAATCCCAATACCACAATTAAGCATATCTTTCGAAAATTCATTGTTCTTTTCAATTATCTTTCCTTCTTTTTTCAAAGTCTCTAAAACCGGTTTCCACCAACCCCAGGGATGTACAGTACTGTAAAAAGATGTCAATACTTTCATTTCCGTAGGCTTACTCAAATAAGTGCCCAAGAAGGATCCAAGTAAAGAGAAACCAAAAATTATAGGGAACAGATAAATGGCATGCCAATTTGCCAATTCATATAAAATTGACCCCTCCGAAAAACTATCTTTGTTATGATCCAAGACAAATTGTAGGGTTGCCACAATCAAACCGGCAAGCATTCCCCAAAAATAACCCCAGCCATTAAAACGCCACCAGATCCATTTCAAAAAATTAGCAGCAACATAGCCACCAAAAAGCGCACTGGTTATCCATAAGGTCAGTGAGTTTATTGAATCTGCGAAAAATCCCATAAATACACCTAAAGCGACCACTAGGAAAGAAGCAATATGACTTGCCTTTATATAATGCCTATCGGAAGCTTCCGGTTTAAAATACTTTTTATAAATATCATTTACGATATAAGCAGGCCCTGCGTTTACAAAAGCAGAAAATGTAGACATAAAAGCTGCCAATAGCCCTGCTAAAAGTAATCCCTTAATTCCAACAGGAACATGGAAATTAATGACTTTTGGAAGTAATACCTCCAAATCACCACCAGCTAATGAAGGATTTGCTATCATCTCAGGACTTAATACTACCAAGGCTATAACAACGATTCCTGCTATCAACAAATATCGAGGAATAAACAATACCAAATTGGTAAACCCACTCATATAAGCTGCTTCTTTAACCGTTTTTGTTGAGAGGATACGTTGCATGTCAAAACTCGGCGTGGGTCCGGCAATACTCGCAAAAAAACCTTTGAACAAAGCCATCCCGATAAAAGCTCCGAACATTTTGTATCCCTCTGAATCTATCAAATTGTTAAATGCTTGATACTTTTCATCCCAATTGGTTTCCAGTTCCCATCCAAAAAAGATGTTTTTCCATTCTTCTGTAATCACACTCGTAATTTCAATATCACTTATAGCAAAGAAAGCGTAACCAGCTACTAAAAATCCGGCAATGACCATAATAATATATTGAAGAACTTCTGTAGCAACAACTGAAAACATACCTCCTTTGATAGTATATATGGTGGTCAGAAATATAATAATCAAGGCATATGATTGTTCAGAGTTAAGCAATAACATCTCACCCAAATACAAACTAAAGTCCCAAGGAAGAATAATGGTCATAAACTTGCCAACGCCCTCAAAAAAATAGGCAATGAAACCAATAGCGGATACAATGGCAAAAACTGCTACAATTAAGTGGGATGCCCTGCCTGCCTTATCATTTCCGAAACGGGTTAAAATCCATTCGGAACCCGTCATAATATTTGACCTTCGAATCCATGTTGCCAAAAACATCATTACAAAAATCTGATTGAATATTGGCCATAACCACATGAACATAAAACTCTTGACGCCATAAAGAAATAGAATGCCTACCATCCAAGCGGTCCCAGATACATCGAACATACCCGAACCATTACTAAGTCCTAGGTAATACCATTTTATACCATTATCCCCTAAAAAGTAAGATTCTAATCCTTTAGACGCCTTTTTGGAGACCCAGATACCCACAAAAAGTGTTAGAATTATATATGCTCCGATTATAGATACGTCTATTATATTCATATATTTTTATTCTGCATTATCTTGTATCCCCCATTTTTTATTTGGAATGGGGCCCATATCAAAGTCCAGAGTGCCCCCGGCCATCAATTCATCATGAAGAATGTATGTTCTATTCAAACTTTCACCATTTAACTTCACTGACTGCACATATATGTTTTTGTAGGAGGTATTCGGAGCGTTTATCACAAAAGCCCTTTCTTCAGGCAATTTTATGGTGACTTTTTCAAATAAGGGGCTTCCTATTTCGTATTCCCCTGAAGCCGGATTCATGGGATAAATACCCATTGCACTCATGACATACCAAGCAGACATTTGCCCACAGTCTTCATTACCACTTAACCCGTCGGGTTTGGTACTATATTGTGTTTTCATGATTTCACGGACCCAATATTGTGTTCTCCAAGGAGCATCTGCTTTGTTAAGCATATAGGCTATATGGTGACTAGGTTCGTTACCATGAGCGTATTGGCCGATTAATCCTGAAATATCTGGTGATACATTATGGCCGCTCAAGTCGGAGCTTTCGGTGAAAAGTTGCTCTACCATAAGAGCAAAGGGTTCCTTTCTGCCATGCAGCTCGATAAGCCCTTCAATATCATGCAAAACATACCAACTGTGCTGCCACGCATTACCTTCAGTATAATCAGTATCTTCAATATGGTTTGAGGCTTTTGGGTCAAAAGGTTCATGAAAACTCTTTCCATCAGATGATTTTCCCCGAAGAAAACCCGATTTAATATCATAGAAATTTTGATATGCTTTAGAGCGTTCACTAAAATATTTATAGTCTTTATCCTTACCTAATTTTTTTGCCACTTGCGCAACACACCAGTCGTTATAGGCATATTCAAGACTTATAGAAACGGATTGATCCATTGTCTCAAAAGGAATGTAACCGAATTCCTTATAGGACTTTAATCCTCTTTCATCGCCCATCATTGTAGTCTTCATGGCATTATAAGCTTTCTCCACATCAAAACCATTGTGCCCTTTCATAATTGCCTCTGATACCACCGAAACGGAATGATATCCCGGCATGGTACCTGTCTCATTGCCGGACAAAACCCATACAGGCAAAACACCACTTTGGTCATAATATGCCAGCATTGATTTTACCATATCATCAATTCGGGTAGGGTCAATAATACTCAGCAGGGGAGTTTCTGTACGGAAGACATCCCAAAGGGAAAGTGAAGAATACACCTTAAAATCTGTTTTGGTAATACTATCATTTTGCAACCTAAATTCACCATTAACATCGCTGAACAAAGTTGGCGCCACTTGAGTATGATAGAGCGCAGTATAGAATATGGTCTTTAGGGAGTCAATCGGCGTTTCGATGCTAATATTTGATAGTATATTATTCCAACTTTCACTCGTTTTTTTATGTGTCTCTTCAAAATTGGCACCGCCCTGAAGTCTTAAATTTTCCTTTGCATTTTCAACACTAACAGATGATACTGCTATTTTGACCTCAACTGCCTTGGTTTCCGTCTTAAAGAAAAATTGGCCACCACTACGGGTTGCATTGACTTCAATTTGGTCCTCCGATATTAATCCGTCTCCAATTAATTGATGTTGGGTGATTGGACTTGATGATTCAATGGCAAAAAATACTTTTTGGTTTTTTGCCCAACCGGTACTATATCTATGTCCAACGATATGATTCGCATCTTCTAGCTTTAACCTACAATTCAATGGTTTATCCCAATTTACGGCATATCCCAAGTCGATTACAAAAGAAGGATTTTCTTCATTATTGTAAGTATATTTATGGTACGCCACATAATCATTAGCTGTAAGTTCAACACTAATACTCGGTTCTTTTAGAAGAACCTTATAGTAGCCCGGAGAAGCAATTTCCTCTGCATGTGAAAACATAGAAGTGTAAGGCAATGAATCCCTTGTTTTACCAAAAAGACTAAGATCCATTTTTGATTTGGTAGGCATCAAAAGAATGTCGGCCAAATCACCAATTCCCGTTCCACTCAAATGCAATTGCCCGAAACCAGAAATAATGGAATCGCTAATGTTGTACCCTGAACACCAATCCCAACCCGCAGTACCATTATCAGGGCTTGGCTGCACCCGACCAAATGGTGAGGTCGCACCAGGATACGTATGCCCATGTCCTCCAGTTCCTATAAATGGGTCAACATAATCAACGGCTTTTTGCTGTTTTTGAGCTACTTCATTTATCGTACAGGATGTAATAAGTAGAAAAACAATGGGTAAAACAATTCGGGCTTTTATCATTTTTGGCTGGCTTTTTATTTACCTTTCGGTAATTCCAAGGATTCTTACTTTTTACAACATTAATCTAAAAATTAAGTATCTTGACAAGCTATAGGAACCCTTAAATGTTTATACTTTTAACTAAAGTTTGAACATTTTTAGACCAACAACTAAGCACCATTGCCCAACGTCAATAAATAGGAATTTAATCCTTGTTCAGAACAGATGCAGATAAATGAAAGATTAGATGATTTTTTAGGTGGCGATTCGTCTAAAGGCTATGTTATATCCTATAAACACCATCTTGTTTTTTGGGTTATCTATTTTATTTTCAATACGTTACGATGGGGAAGTGTGCATGATGACTTAATTTATTCGCTCAAAACCAATCTTATTGGTTTTCCCATCCATATTGCCCTTGCTTATTTCAACGTGTATTACCTAATGCCAAAATTCGTTTATAATAAGAAGTACTTTTCGTATACTATCTTGGTATTGGTTTCTCTATTAGTAATGCTTTTAGTTAAATTCAACCTTACCTATTTTTTGGTGAGTACCAATGTAATGCGCGAAGCTCCAGAGGTGGTCAATACCCTAACCTTAAATTATGCTATAACCACTATGCTGGGTGAGTTATATGTGGTATCCTTTGTTACTGCCATTAAAATCACTGCCGATTGGCTTCAAGAAACCAAAAAGTTCCATAATCTGGAAAAAAGACAATTGACTACCGAATTGAAGTTCTTGAAATCTCAGGTTTCCCCTCATTTCTTTTTCAATACATTGAACAATATCTATGCGTTGACCTTAGAAAAATCAGATAAAGCTCCTGAAGTAGTATTAAAGCTATCCGAATTGATGCGATATTTACTATATGCAACAAAAAAACCTAAACAGGATTTGAAATATGAAATTGACTGTATTCAGAATTATATAGATTTAGAGCGTATCCGTTTTGATGATTCCCTCGAAGTGAACATGCAGCTTTCAGGCGATTTGGAAAATAAAAAAATCGCACCTCTGTTGCTTATCCCCTTAATCGAGAATTGCTTTAAACATGGGGCTAACCAGAATATTGGTAAAATACATATTGATGTTAATATAAAGGTTGAAGATGATGATTTGTTCTTTAACGTTTCAAATACCATCCCAGAAAAAAGAAAAATGAGCATAATACCAAGCAGGAGTGGCGGTATAGGGCTATCCAATGTTAAAAAACGTTTGGAACTAAGTTATGACAAAAATGACTATAAGTTCAATTTTAACGAGAGAGATAATAAATTTTTTGTAGAACTTAAACTAAGGGTATAATGGATTTAAAAGCTATAATCGTTGATGATGAACCATTGGCAATCAATGTACTTAAGAATTATGTTGAACAGGTTAAGGAACTACAACTTGTGAATACATTTTCAAATGCAGTTGACGCTTCTACTTATTTACAAAGCAATGAAGTTGATATAATATTTTTGGATATTCACATGCCTATATTAGATGGATTGGAATTCATTAAAACGCTTCATGAAGCTCCTATGATCATCATAACTACTGCGCACGAGGAATTTGCCTTAGAGAGCTTTGAACTTGAGGTACTAGACTATCTAATAAAACCCATTCCATTTCCAAGATTTCTAAAAGCCGTCAATCGCATAATCAAATTAAAACAAGTTAACGATTCTGCAGAAAAAAAAGGCCATATTGACCATCCCAGCATCTTTGTAAAAGTCGATAAAAAGAAACTACAAAAAATTTACCTCGATGATATAGTGGTCGTTGAAAGCTTAAAAGATTACATTCGAATAAAAACAACAACGGGCAAATATATTGTACATAAGACCTTAAGTAGTTTTACCGACGAATTACCTTCAGATCAATTTATCAGAATACATCGATCTTTCACAATTTGTATAGATAAAGTGCAGGTTGTAGAAGGCAATAGTGTTGAAATTGATAATACTCGATATACAATAGGCAGAAGCTATATTAATGAAGTTAAGGCCAAAATACTTAATAATCCCATTACCTAGGATAGGATATAGCTTCAACTTCAAGTAATCAACTACAGCTTCATAATTACCTTTTGACCTTAATATTCAGCTTCTAAGAACCGTCATTAGTCGAATTTTATTGTGCTTCTTCATTATAGTTCTCAATTTGAAAGAAATTAATTAGGTGTCAAACCATACCAATTGAAACCAAAATTAACTTAAAGCACATGTTCTAAAAGTTAATTGCACATAAACATGAAGAAAAAAGGAATTTATAATTTGCAAAACTCGCTAGCAACTTTGCATCTCTTAGTTTTAGTGTTTCTACTAGTATTGAATACTAGCTGCAAATTTGATGATTCTAAATCTCAAAGTTCATTTAGCGGCGATGGTTATGCTAAAATTCCTGAAAAGATAGATTTCACTTTTCACGTAAAACCCATTATTTCCGACAGGTGCTTTAAATGTCATGGTCCAGATAAAAATGCCATTGAAGGAGGGCTATCCCTAAATACAGCTGAAGACGCATATAAAGCCCTTGGGGATGAAAAAGATCATTTCGCTATTGTACCAGGAGATACTGAAAAAAGTGAATTGGTGAAACGTATAAATAGTGAAGACCCAAATTCATTAATGCCACCACCTGAATCTAATTTAGAACTTACGGAATTCGAAAAGAAAATATTGACCAAATGGATTGAACAAGGAGCAGAATACAAAGAACACTGGGCATTTATTGTTCCACAAAAACCAACACCACCTAATACAACGGATGCTTCATGGGGGAATAATGAGATAGACAACTATATATGGGCAAAGCAAGATGAAAATGGTTTAACCCCTAGCGAGCCAGCTAAAAAAGAAAAAATACTAAGAAGATTATCCTTTGATTTAACGGGTTTACCTCCAACGCCTGAGCAAATAGATCAATTTAAAAGTGACACGGCGGAAAATGCCATTGAAAAAATGATCGATCATTATTTGGCTACTGAGGACTATGCAGAACATATGGCTTCAGAATGGATGGATATTTCTAGATATGCAGACACACATGGCTACCAAGATGATTTTGAACGCATTATGTGGCCTTGGCGCGATTGGGTCATTTATGCATTCAATAAAAACATGCCGTATGATGAATTTGTAACCTACCAGCTTGCAGGTGATCTTCTACCTAACCCCACCAAAGAACAGATTATTGCCACTGGTTTTAACAGAAACCACAAAATTACTTTTGAAGGAGGCGTTATCCCAGAAGAATATCGAGTGGAGTATGTAGAAGACAGAACTTTGACATTCGGTACCGCATTTCTTGGTCTTACTTTTGAGTGTGCGCGTTGTCATGACCATAAATATGACCCTATTAGTCAACAAGAACATTTTGAACTTTTCAGTTTTTTCAATAATATCAATGAAAAAGGATTGGTATCCAATCAAAAAGAAACACCTGAACCTTATTTGGTTATTTCTGAAAAAGAAAAAAAAGGCGTTTATGATTTCATAAACTTCCAGAAGAGTGAAATGAAAGAGATTCCATTAATGGTTATGAAAGAAATGGTAGAATCTCGGCCAGCGTATATTTTAGATCGCGGGGTTTATGACCAACCTACAGAACAGGTTTATCCAAACACCCCAGAAGCAATAATGCCATTTCCTGAGGGTTTAGCAAAAAATAGATTGGGCTTGGCGAAGTGGTTATTCCAAAAAGATAATCCGCTTACAGCTAGAGTCACTGTAAATCGACTTTGGCAGCGTATGTTCGGCACGGGCTTGGTAAGTACATCTTTTGATTTTGGTAACCAAGGTGCTTTGCCGACCCATCCCGAGTTATTAGACTTTTTAGCCCTTAAAATGCAAGAAGAAAACTGGGATATAAAAAAAATGTTAAAATATATCGCGCTATCAGCAACCTATCAACAAAGTACAAAAGTCTCTGACGAATTAATGGAAAGAGACCCTGAAAATAAATGGTTGACACATGCCCCGAGATTACGATTGTCTGCAGAAACTATTCGTGACCAAGCTTTACAGTTAAGTGGTTTGCTCAACAAAGAAATCGGTGGGCCTAGTGTAAAACCTTATCAACCTGAAGGCATCTGGGAAGAAACTACAGGCGGTGGTGGCGGTACTACAGCATCTTATATACAAAGCGAGGGTGGTGACCTTTATCGCAAAAGTCTCTATACTTTTTGGAAACGCACCGTTCCACCACCTAGTATGATGACCTTCGATGCATCTTCAAGGGACTTATGTTCAGTTCAAAGACAACAGACCAATACACCCTTACAAGCCTTGGTCTTATTGAACGATCCGCAACTAATAGAAGCGTCCAGGGTAATGGCCTATCATGAGTTACAATCAAATGAAAATGACATTAGGAAGCAAATAAGTGCTCTTTTTCAAAAAGCCACATCACGTTTACCGGATGAAGACGAATTACAAATGCTACATGACTATTATAATAAAGCACTTTCTAAAATAAAATCGCAAGAAATTATTGCTGAGGATTACCTTTCAATAGGTGTTTTCCAGACAGCGGAGAATATCCCTAAAGACGAATGGGCAGCACTTTCATTAACAGCCCATACCATTCTAAACTTAGATGAAACGATAACAAGAGGATAATTATGAGTGAGAAAAAAATTCTTGAAGAACGGTCTTTGATCCTCAATAGAAGATCCTTTTTAGGTAAAACGGCATTAGGCGTAGGTGGAGTGGCACTTGCTTCACTCATTGGAGCCAACTTCTTTAGAAGAGGAAAAAATGGCCTTTTAGCCGCTGATAATGGGCCATCTGGACTTAAAGGTATTTTGGATTCCTTGCACCACCCAGCAAAAATCAAAAGAGTCATTTATTTGTTTCAAAGTGGTGGACCCTCACAGTTAGAACTTTTTGATTATAAACCGCTCCTGAATAAGAGACGCGGTGAAGATTTGCCTGATTCTATCCGAAAAGGGCAGCGTTTAACCGGTATGACCTCAGGGCAAGACAAATTTCCATTAGTAGGCTCGCAATTCGGTTTTCAACAACATGGTAAAAACGGAACTTGGATTAGCGACTTACTGCCCTACACTGCGAAAATGG
>CAZYQR010000040.1:0-14161 GCA_964649755.1 uncultured Maribacter sp.
GTGGCAGCGGTCTTCAACTAAAAGTACTGTTTACCTCAAGTTGCTCGTTGCAAAAATAGGTCTTGAATAGCAACCCCGCTACCATTATGACGGACCCCAAAATGGCGGATCATGTGTATCTAAAACCCTTGACGACAAAATCTATTATAGAGATCTTAAAGGAACATCCCCAAATTGATGCAGTATTGCCTACCATGGGCGGGCAAACGGCGTTGAACCTTTGTATTGAGGCCGATGAAAAAGGAGTTTGGGAAGATTTTGGAGTAGAGCTTATTGGTGTTGATATCGATGCAATAAACATTACAGAAGACCGTGAGAAATTCCGTGAACTGATGTTGAAAATAGGTATTGGCATGGCACCCCAAGCTACGGCAACATCTTTTTTAAAAGGTAAGGAAATAGCCCAGGAATTTGGTTTTCCATTAGTTATTCGCGCCTCATATACCTTAGGTGGCGCGGGAGCATCTATTGTTTACAAACCGGAGGATTTCGATGAACTATTGAGTCGCGGACTGGAGGTTTCACCTATTCATGAAGTAATGATAGATAAGGCCCTTATGGGTTGGAAGGAATATGAACTGGAATTACTTCGTGACAAAAATGATAATGTGGTCATTATCTGCGCCATAGAAAATATGGATCCAATGGGTATTCATACTGGCGACTCAATAACTGTTGCACCAACAATGACCTTGTCGGACAAAACCTATCAAAGAATGCGGGATATGGCCATTAAAATGATGCGGAGTATTGGTGATTTTGCAGGCGGATGTAATGTTCAGTTTGCCGTGAGTCCTGATGAAAAGGAAGATATCATTGCAATAGAAATAAATCCTAGGGTATCTCGCTCCTCTGCTTTGGCATCAAAAGCAACGGGTTATCCGATTGCTAAAATTGCTTCAAAATTGGCAATAGGTTATCATTTAGATGAACTGGATAATCAAATTACGAAATCAACATCAGCACTTTTTGAGCCAACGTTGGATTATGTTATTGTAAAAATTCCGAGATGGAATTTTGATAAGTTTGAGGGATCTGATAGAACTTTAGGACTTCAAATGAAATCCGTTGGCGAAGTAATGGGTATCGGACGCTCTTTTCAAGAGGCATTGCACAAAGCGACCCAATCCTTGGAAATTAAGCGAAATGGTCTAGGCGCTGATGGCAAAGGTTATAAGGATTATGAGCAGATAATAAAAAAACTTACTATTCCTGGTTGGGACAGGGTTTTTGTAATTTATGATGCTATTCAATTGGGTATTCCTCTAAGTAGAATCCACGATATTACCAAAATTGATATGTGGTTCTTAAAGCAGTATGAAGAACTGCATTATCTTGAAAAGGAAATATCGCAATACACCATAGCAAGCCTGCCTAAGGATTTGTTATTGGAGGCTAAGCAAAAAGGTTTTGCTGACAGGCAGATAGCCCATATGTTAGATTGTTATGAAAGTGAGGTCCATAAGAAAAGGGTTGAACTGAATATCAACAGGGTTTATAAATTGGTAGATACATGTGCTGCGGAATTCAAGGCCATGACGCCGTATTATTATTCAACCTTTGAGGCTGAATATGAAACTGAAGATGGTATTAAAAAGGTTGAAAACGATAGTATTGTTACAGAAAAGAAGAAGATTGTAGTGCTGGGTTCTGGCCCTAACCGCATTGGTCAGGGAATAGAATTTGATTATTGCTGTGTACATGGCGTTTTGGCCGCTGCTGAATGTGGGTATGAAACTATCATGATCAATTGCAATCCGGAAACGGTTTCCACAGATTTTGATACCGCCGACAAGCTCTATTTTGAACCTGTGTTCTGGGAGCATATTTATGACATTATCCGTCATGAAAAGCCCGAAGGTGTTATTGTTCAATTGGGTGGTCAAACTGCATTAAAAATTGCTGAAAAGCTTGATAAATATGGTATTAAGATCATTGGCACCAGCTTTAAAGCATTGGATTTGGCCGAAGACCGTGGTAGTTTTTCAACCCTATTGCAAGAGAATAATATTCCTTTTCCAGAATTTGGAGTTGCCGAAACTGCGGATGAAGCCTTGGAATTAGCAGACATCTTAGATTTTCCATTATTGGTGCGTCCTTCCTATGTTTTGGGTGGACAAGGAATGAAAATTGTGATCAACAAGGAAGAATTGGAGGAGCATGTTGTTGATCTGCTGCGAAAAATACCAAACAACAAGTTACTTTTAGACCATTATTTGGATGGTGCGATCGAAGCTGAAGCAGATGCTATATGTGACGGTAAAGATGTTTACATCATTGGAATTATGGAACATATAGAACCTTGTGGTATTCATTCTGGGGATTCAAATGCCACATTACCGCCTTTCAATTTAGGTGAGTTTGTGATGCAACAAATCAAAGATCACACAAAGAAAATCGCACTTGCCTTAAATACGGTAGGTTTGATAAACGTTCAGTTCGCCATCAAAGATGATATTGTGTATATCATTGAGGCAAATCCAAGAGCCTCAAGAACGGTTCCATTTATTTCTAAAGCATATAAAGAGCCTTATGTAAATTATGCTACAAAGGTTATGTTAGGGGAGAAGAAGGTAAAAGATTTCAAATTCAATCCACAGTTGGAAGGTTTCGCGATAAAGCAACCAGTTTTCTCATTCAATAAGTTCCCTAATGTGAATAAAAACCTGGGGCCTGAGATGAAGAGTACGGGTGAAAGCATACTTTTCATTGATAGTTTAAAGGATGACCAATTCTACAACTTGTATTCTAGAAGAAAAATGTATTTGAGCAAATAACTATTTGTCCCATTCTGTATGAAAAACACCTTCCCTATCTGTTCTTTCATAGGTATGTGAGCCAAAATAATCACGTTGTGCCTGAATCAGATTTAATGGTAGTTCATTTGATGTAAATGAATCAAAATATGTCAATGAATTGGTTAGTCCTGGTAGTGGAATACCATTTTTTATTGCAACGGATATTGTTTTTCTAGCTGATTGTTTAGTAGATTCAATCTTATCAACGAAGGACGTGTCCAATAGCAAATGTGCAAGGTTTTTATTGTTGGAGTAAGCCGCTGCAATATCTTCCAAAAGACCAGCCCTTATAATACAACCAGCCCGCCAAATTTTTGCTACGGTACTTAAATCCAACTTATAACCATATTCCTTGGAAGCTTCAGCCAGTTGATGAAATCCTTGGGCATAAGTAATGATAAATCCAAAATACAGGGCTTCTTCCGCCCATTGCTCCAAATCAATTTTAGACAATTTTTCCAAGCTTGTTTTCGAATAGACTTTAGCTGCATGAAGGCGCTCTTCCTTTAGCGCTGAAATTTCCCGCATACTTACTGCAATGTCTATGGAAGGTATTGGGATACCTAAATCCATCGCATTTTGTGAGGTCCATTTTCCAGTTCCTTTTTGTTTCGCTTTATCCAGAATCTTATCTACCAGATAACCCTCGGTAAGGGTGTCTTCTTTCACTAAAATTTCAGAGGTTATTTCAACCAAAAATGATTGTAATCTTCCTTTGTTCCATTTCGCAAATATTCTATGTAGTTCTGGATTACTAAAACCACCCAATTTTTTAAGGATATCGTAGATTTCGGATGTCAGTTGCATCAATCCATATTCTATTCCATTATGCACCATTTTTACATAATTACCCGCTGATTTGGGGCCTAAATACGCAACACAAGGCTCGCCCCTGTATTTGGCAGCCACGGCTTCAAAAATGGGTTGAACCATTTTATAGGCCACTTTAGATCCTCCAGGCATAATACTGGGACCGAATCTCGCTCCTTTGGCACCCCCTGAAATTCCGGCACCAAAGAAATTGATTCCTTTAGATTTTAAATATTCTTCTCTTCTATCCGTATCGGTGAAAAATGAATTGCCGCCATCAATTAGTATATCTCCCTTGTCCAAATGGGGTATAAGGCCTTCAATAACCTTATCCACAACTATTCCGGCAGGCACTAATAACAATATTTTTCTTGGAGAGGACAACGAATTTATGAAGGCCAGTACATTGGAGGATGCGTTTATTTTGTTGGTATCGCCGCCTTCGGTTATCAATGATTTCACTTTGTCCTCGTCAAGGTCATGACCAAAGGCTGTAAAGCCATTGTCAGCAATATTCAAAATGAAATTACGTCCCATAACCCCTAAGCCAACCAACCCAAAATCATACCTAAGTTCAGCCATGAATGTTTCTTCTAATTTTTATATTCAATCTTAACGTTTTCACCTTTCAATAGATTCAAATGTTCTTCAACTTTGAATTTTGAAGCATTGAATTTTGAACGGCGCTTCATTGCCTGATCCTTACGCCGCATACTTCTAGAGAAACGTCTTATTCCTTGCTTGTTCTCAATAATCAAACCGGGAACTGGAACATTATTACCTAGTTCATCTTTGGCTACCATCGTAAAATATGAGGAATTACAATGCTTTTTCTTACCTGTTGTAATGTTCTCGGATTCTACGCGAACACCCACGACCATTGATGTTTTGCCTGTATAATTAATCGAGGCCCGTAAGGTAACTAATTCTCCCACTTCAATGGGATTCAAAAAATCAACCTTGTTAACCGATGCCGTCACACAATAATGCTGTGAGTGTTTTGATGAACATGCGAAAGCAATTTGATCCATAAGGTTTAAAATATGTCCTCCATGCACTTTTCCACTAAAATTGGAGTGGGCGGGGAGCATCAATTCCGTGATGGAGACATGGGATTCTTCGGCTGATTTGAACTTTTGCATATGCTATTTTCTGAAATGTGGAGAATCCTCTTGCTCTACATTAGTGATAAAATACTTAGTGTCACCCAGCCAGAAGAAAGTGGCATACCGTTCTACATAATCCAGTTTTACATATTCGCCTTGATATTCTTTTAGCTTTTCTATTACCTCCTTATTCTTGTCTAATACTGAAAAGGTGAAAATCTGCGCCCCGGAAATTCCTTGACTAATCTCTCCTTCCCATGTTTTGGCCAATACCCCCTTGCGACTTATTTTAATCAATTCCCCCGATCGCACGCCTTCACTATACGGTACAAAGTAGATGAATGCATAGATTAAAAAGAAAACAGCAATAATTCCTGTTATGGTTAAGATGAAAATTTTCTTCATAGTTCAAGTTTGGGTTCCTCTTCAAAATCACCTTCTTGAGCACGCTTGAGTATAGGTTCTGGAATTGATTTCTTTGCCTTGGCACCCATTTTTTTCAATTTTTCGACACTGGTTACTAAATTACCCCTGCCTTCTACTAACTTGTTCATGGCACCTTTGTATTCGGTTTTCGCTTCGTCCATTTTTTTGCCAACTTTGGTCAAATCGCTTACGAATCCTTCAAATTTGTCATATAGGGCACCTGCCTGTCTTGCAATCTCTATTGCATTTCTTTGATGCTTTTCATTGTTCCACATACTATCGATAGTACGAAGTGTGGCCAATAAGGTAGATGGAGTTACAATTACAATATTCTGTTCAAAAGCTTTATTATAAAGTGAGGTGTCCTGATTAATAGCAATGGCAAAAGCTGGTTCAATAGGTATGAACATTAAGACAAAGTCAGGACTCTCCATTTCATATAGGTCCTCATACTTTTTGGCGGATAATTGGTCTACATGTTTACGAATGGAGTTGATATGGTCTTTTAGGAATTTTTCCTGTAAATCATCCTCAGTATTTATGTATCGTTCGTAGTCAGTAAGGGATACCTTGGAATCTACCACCATTTTCTTTCCGTCTGGTAAATGGATGATAACATCAGGAAGTACCCGTGTACCATCTTCTAACGTAAAACTCTGTTGAACAGAATATTCACGGTCTTTTTCCAATCCTGATTTTTCAAGAACCCGCTCCAAGACCAATTCCCCCCAATTGCCTTGCATCTTGCTATCACCTTTTAAAGCCTTAGTCAAATTCTCTGCTTCTTGGGTGATTTTTAAATTTTGACTTTGAAGGTTCAATAATTGCTCCTTAAGGGCAGAATGCATGCTAATACTTTCCTTTTGTGATTTCTCTACCTTATCTTCAAAAGTCTTTATCTTCTCTTGCAAAGGAGAAAGAATATTCTTAATGTTCTTTTGGTTCTGTTCTGTAAACTTCGTGCTTTTTTCATCCAAGATTTTATTGGCTAAATTTTCAAATTCCTTCGTGAATTTCTCCTGCAACTGCTCAACTTCTCCTTTTTGCTCTTTGTTCTTTAATGATAAATGCTCCAAATCAGCCTGATATCGAACAATTTCATTGCCTAGTTGTTCTTTCTCAGTACGTAGTTCTTCTTTTTCATTTTCAAGACCAAGATTACGGTTTTCCAAATCCTTTTTTGCAAGATCAAGTTGCCTACGTCCCTCTTCCAAGGTGCTTTGGTTGGATTTTGTTTTTAAATTTTGAATGTAATTACCTAGAAAATAACCTATGGCAAGACATATCAACCCGATTAATAAGTATATGAGATATATATTCATATTTGTTTCAACTTCTTTGAGGTAAAGATAAAGCTTTGACTTTAAAAATATAAAGCTCTAAAGGTTACTTTTCAATCTTAAAGGAACCGGTTTTTGGATCAAACTTAACTGTATCTGATGGAAATAGTCTTTCAAAAGATTGATTTTGAATCAATTCACAAGGCTCACCAAATTCATGGGTTTCTTTGTTCATGATCAATATTTTATCACAGAGCTGAATGGCCATTTCAATTTCATGACTGGTGAATAATATCGTTTTCTTGGTTTTGTGGGCGATATGTTTTAAAAGCTTCAAGATTTGGACCTTATGATGAAGGTCTAAATGTGTAGTGGGTTCATCTAGCAATATAATAGAAGTGTCTTGGGCTAGGGCCCTTGCGATCATGACCCGTTGCAATTGGCCATCACTGAGTTCGTAACACTTTTTGTTTTTCAAACTTTCTAAATCTACCATTGAAATTGCTTCTTGGATTTTGCTCTTATCAGTATCTGATAATTTCCCTATCCAATTGGTATAAGGCTGTCGGCCCAAGGTAATAAGTTCTATAACCGTAAGATTTTTTGATGCCAAGGATTCGGTCAAAACAACGCTAACCGTTGATGCTAATTCCATTGCTGAATAGCTTTTTAAATCCTTGTTAACTAGTACTATTGAACCTGATAATTTTGCTTGAACTTTCCCTAGTGTTCTTATTAGCGTAGACTTACCAATACCATTTACCCCAACTATGGCCGACAATTCACCTTGTTGCAAGGAAAAGGTCAACCTATCGGCTATAACATTGGTTTCTTTTTTCGATTTATAACCAATACAAAGGTCTATAACTTCAAGTGCGATATGTTCGTCTTCTATATTGATACGGTCTTATTTAAAAAATCATTTTCTTTTTTCGGACAAGCAGCCAAATAACCACTGGAGCCCCTACGATAGATGTAATGGCGTTAATAGGTAAAACATTGGCTGAGGTTGGTAATTGGGCAATGGTGTCGCATATCAACATTAAAATGGCGCCGTAAACCAATACCGCAGGCACCAATACTTTATGATCCGTTGTATTGAAAATCTGTCTGGTCAAATGTGGCACGGCTAAACCAATAAAGGCGATGGGCCCAGCATAAGCCGTAATACCACCAGCTAATAATCCTGTTGCAATGATAATAATATATCGTGATTTTTTTAAGTTGACGCCCAAACTTCGTGCGTAATTTTCCCCCAACAGCAGCGAATTCAAGGGTTTTATAGACATAATACTAAGTGTAATACCCACTAAAATAATGAATAAAAGAAGTAGCAATTGTTGCCATGATAGGTTACCTACACTGCCAAAAGACCAATAGATATATTGTTGCAATTTTTCCGCATCTGTAAAGTATGAAAGAACGCTTACGATGGCCGCTGTAATGCTCCCGAACATTAGGCCAATAATCAATAAGGCCATAGTATCCTTAATACGATAAGCGACAATAACCACAACCATAAGAACTAAAAAACTACCTATACTTGAAGCAACTGCCAAGGAAATATCATTTACAATCCCAAAGGAAAATAGGCCAGAAAAAAAAGACGCACCCATTATTAGTAGTGCAGCACCCAAGCTTGCTCCTGAGCTAATTCCCAATACAAAAGGTCCCGCTAAAGGGTTTCTAAAAAGGGTTTGCATTAATAATCCACTCAATGCAAGACCACTGCCTACAAGAATGGCAGTAAAGGCTTTGGGAATGCGATAGTTCCATACTATATATTTCCAGGAATCATTAGACAATTCCCCTCCTAGAATTGCACTAAACGTATCTTTAAAAGGAATCGATACCGAACCCAAACTAATGTTTAATACAAAACACAACAAAAGGGCCATGAATAGCAATAGGAAAGGGAGGTTATATTTTTTGGTGTTTTCCAATTAGTACAATGGCTTAAAAAAGAATAGTTCGTGTTCTGGTAAAAGCGTTGGGTGAAAAATGTGTATTAAATCTTTTAAAACCAGATCAGGCCGGTTTGGGGCGAGTTCGTAATACAATAATCCGCCTGTCTCTCCTTTTGTGTTTGCAAATGTATAAATGTTCTTGTTTTTGAAGGCATCAAATTGTAGGTAATGGACATTGGCATCTTGCATTTCTTGATAAGAAGTGAATTGAGATGGGGAAATCCAAAAATCCGTATGCTGTCCCTTGGCCAAAACACTTTCAATACTTAAGTTAAGACTGCCTGTTTGTTCCGAATCAGACCAGGGATAATTAGTGTTAGCATCTTCCAAGAATTTTGATGCCCAGCTATTTCCTCCTGGCAAATACCAAACATCTTTATATAGTGCACCACTTAAAACAGATGGCTGCTTATTTCCTTTTTTTGCCAAAGCTTTGGTAGTGTTATATGAATCAGCAATTTCCTTGAAAATGCTATCTGCCATTTGTTCTTTTTGAAAGAAAGGAGCGAAAAACTTAATCCATTCTGCCTTTCCTAATGGGGTTTCCTCGGTCCAATCGCCATTATAGACCACCGGAATGTTCGAACGTTGCAGGGTTTGGTAAGCTTTATTTTGGCTATTAATGCTAAAACCAATAACAACCTCTGGGTTCAACTCAATGACCATTTCGGTGTTGATTGACTCGTTGTTGCCCAATTCTTTTATCAGACCATTTTCAATGCGCTTTCGGGTTTCTTTAGAGGAAATATATTGGGTATCTGGAAAACCTATCAATTTATCAATAACCCCAAGCGTCTCCAATGTTGGTATATGCGTTGTTGAAGTCACTACAATATTGTTTACAGGGATTGCAACTATAGCGTCGTATTCCTCGTTATTAAGTGTAATTGAAGCCATTTTGTCCTTTGGAACCAAAGCATATTTGAATCCAGTCTTGGCATTTGGCCAAGGTGATGAAATGTTGATTTGGATTATTCCCGAACTCATTTTATTGATAGTAAACCCTTGGGCGTATTCAATGGGAGTTGTTGACGATTGACTTTCAGGTAAGGATTCCTTTTTCAACTCTTTACAGGAAATAAAGCATAAAATAATAGAAATTATAAATGTAATTCTCATTTCTAGGCTGAATAAGGGAAATATAAGTATGTGGTATAAAATTTCTGCAAGGTAACAAATGTCACAGTTTTAGAATTGATTCTATTTTATTTTTGATGAAAATTCTACCATGCGAGATAGTTCGAATACAACAATTTATGTAATTGCTGGGATTATTCTACTTCACTTTGTAGTTGGCTTTATTTGGTTGGCCATAAAACTCAGCAAGAAAAAGGAGGATAAATAATTTATTAGGTTTATTTTTGTAATGAATTTTGGTTTTGTCACTTTCACGGTGACTAAATTAAAAGGGAATCCAGTGAGAATCTGGAACTGTTCCCGCAACTGTAAGTTTATGCCAAATCTACCTGTCGGCAGACAGGCTTGATTTGGCACCTCAATAAAAAAGAGGATGTTATTTACTTCATAGTCACTGTCCGATTGATGGATGGGAAGGCGAAATAACTTTAAATAAGTCAGGAGACCTGCCAAATTCAAACAAACATTGTTAAACTTTCGGGATAAAAGTTTGCGTATGGTTAAAGACATACTATTCTCCCGTTTATTCACTTTATGAAATGAACAAAAAAATTTTAAGCTTAGGCGCTGCCGTATTGGTTAGTGCTGGTCTTTCTGCGCAAGAAATGCAGAACGATTCCATTGATATTCAACAGTTAGACGAAGTTGTGGTCAGTGATTCCCGTTTTGAGTTGAAAAGAGAAAATTCTGGAAAGACCATAATTAAAATTGATGCTGAAGAATTACAGCATAACCAAGGAAAATCGTTAGCTGAAATCATCAACACAAAAAGTGGTATTGAAATTACTGGAAGTAGGGGTAGGGAAGGCACCATTTTGGGTGTTTTTGCACGAGGTGGTAGAGGTCGACAGGTGTTGGTGTTAATAGATGGAGTTAGGGTATCTGACCCATCATCATTCTCACAAGAATATGATTTAAGGTTACTTTCAACGGCTAATATTGAATCTGTAGAAATCTTAAAAGGGGCTTCGAGTACATTGTATGGTACCAATGCAGCTACCGCTGTAATAAGCATCACCACTAAAAAGGTCTCTGAAGAAAAAGTAGCGCTGAATGTTCAAGCCTCAAGAGGAACCAATCAAACGAGTGAAGACCAAAATTATAATATATCTCAAGCATTCAATAGTGTTCTATTAGGAGGAACCCTGGAAAAATTCACATACCAAATAGGTTTTTCTAACCGATATTCCGACAATCTTTCCGCTATTATCACACCGCTGAACCAAGAAGATACCTATTCACAAATTAATACAGATATTAAATTAGGGTATCAATTCTCTGATGATTTTAAAATTGGTGTTTACGCAAACCAAACAAAATTGAATACAGAATATGATGAATCGTTCGGACTATTTGATGCCGACTACCGTTTTTTAAGTGATCAAAAGCGTGCGGGACTGACTTCAGAATACAAATACCGACAAGGTTCATTAAACTTGAATATGGCCTATACCAATTATGATTCTGAAAACAAAAGTGCTTTTCCCAGTACGTTCGAAGGTGAAAATTATGTGGTTGATGTATACAACAAACTCAGTTTTAATGATAAATTCTTTACTATTATTGGGTTAAATTACATTAAAGATCAAACCAAATTTACGACCACCAAGGATTTCAATATTATTGATCCCTATGCCAACATGGTTTATGTTTCTGATTTTGGGTTTAATTTGAACATGGGTGCACGTCTAAATAATCATTCGGAGTATGGATCACATTTTGTTTATAATGTAAATCCTTCATTTGCTTTTAAAACTGAAAAGGGATATTTAAAAGTATTGACCACCTATGCAACTTCTTTTATTACCCCGTCTTTGACTCAATTGTTTGGTAATTTTGGGGCAAACCCAGATTTGGAACCCGAAGACAATAGAACTATTGAAGGAGGACTGGAATATGCGATGAGTGATAAATTAAGAGTAAGTACGGTCTATTTTAATCGTAAAGAGGAAAACTTTGTATTCTATGACAATATAACGGGGACATATGGCAATACCTTGGAAACCATTGATGCCCAAGGTGCTGAGATTGAATTAAATTGGCAACCAAATGATAAAATTCAATTGTCATCCAACTATACATTTACCGAGAGAAAAGGTGATGCGGCAATTCGATTACCCAAGCATAAAGTAAATGCTTCATTGGGTTATACATTTTCAAAAAAAACCTATGCGTCCATAGATTATAAATATACAGGTCAAAGATTTGATACTGATTTCAATACATTTTCAGATATAGCATTAGAACCTTTTTCGATATTGGATATTTATGCGGAACATGAACTATTACCCAATAAGTTGAAATTATTCATAGGAATTTCAAATGTTTTCAATGCAGAGTATACTGAAATTATAGGTTTTACGACAAGAGGAAGAAATATACGAGCAGGTTTTAATATGACTTTGTAGCATTATAAATAGACTTTATAAAAAACGCCCTAACTGATCAGTTAGGGCGTTTTTTACATTATAATGGTCTTTTACTCCATTTTAAGGTCCAAGGGCTTATCCAAAATCATATTATCTTTTAGGATGGTGAACATTTTTGAGTTCGTCATAACATCTGCAGGCATTTGAACCTCAAAACTACGTTTGCCGGAAGCTCCTGTTATTTCTTGGATGGCTCGGGCCAACATAGGTTCATTTTGATCACCCCAAATGCCCAAATTGGCTAAATCTTCTTGAAGTTCAATATCGGGAACCAAACCAGATGTGTAATCGAAAAACCCTTCAGCGTTTTCATTTCTGCCTACTAAAGGCTGAATGGCCCATTGGTTATCAGGATTTATATTAGATTCCCTTTCTGGATTATAAATGTAACTTCCGTCAAAATCATCTACCATAGTAATTGAAAACTCATTCTTTCCTCTTGTAGTTTCTCCAATATGAACAATATCAAGATAAGGTGCAAGTCCGTTTAGGACCAATTCACTTGCAGAAGCTGAACTGCCAGTTGCAAGCACATAAACTTTAGTAAGGTTTAGCGTGTTCAAATCTGTACCTGCACTAGTTTTATCTGCGAAATAGTCTTCTAATTGTGAATCACTTAATTGTCCTTGTATTTTATCATTCCATCTTTGTCTAAGGAATAAATCTGACGTATTAGTGCCAAATATCATGCTTGACAGTAATCGCGCCGAGTTTACCGAACCACCTGGATTATAGCGTAAATCCAACACTAAATTTGTAACGCCCGCTGCTTTAAAATCACCAAAGGCATTGTTCAGGTCTTCATCAAATTCATTGGTAAAACCATGATAAACCAAATATCCTATTTTCTCACCGCCAATGTCAAAAGTTTTGGAAAGAAATACCGGATTTTCAACCAAACCTTCAAGTTTAGTCAACTCCACTTCCTTATCGTTTGGTGTGATTGTATTATTAGCAATATCGGCCATATTCAGAGTATAGGTATCACTATCCCCAAAAAGCAAATCGATATAATTGTCAATTGTTAGTGTTTGGCCATTTGCCCCTGTAAATAGTTCCCCTCTGCTTATATCCTTTGTAGATGCATCAGAATTTGGAACAATGTAACGTACATAACCAAAAAGGTCGTCGCTATCTGAAAATCGTATCAACCCAAATTCTAGTCCATTACTTTTAGAAATACCAGAAAAAGCTTGTGTTAACTCTTTGTAGTCCTCAGAAAAAAAACTAAATCGGTCTTCACTGAACAATAACATTTCATCAAAAAAGACTCCTGGATCTGATTCAGAAGCTAAAAATTCAGTGTAGGTTTCAATGCCCTCATCTGTATTTGGGAATTTGTCATCTGCCAAATTGGGTACATCTGCTTGCCAGAAATACCAGAAGTTCATGGCCTTCCACATAAAATCCTGTACATCAACATTGGCTGAAGGTTCAGGATCAATACCATCAGGTGGGGTAAGGTCGTCATCATTATTTTTGCAAGAGGTGAGAATGAGGCCTATGGTAAGGAACATCAATAAATACTTTTTCATAATTTTCTTTTTTTTAATCAACAAACCCCTCAATTATCATTCCAAGTCAAAAAAGAAATAAAGGATTAAGGGAATTTTTTTAAATTTATTCTATTGATAACTACGCAATTTTTTAGACAATAGATGTCCAAGTTACTTACATATCTACAAAAAAAAAATTATTTGTAACAAAAATCGTTATACTTCGTCTTGCTTATGTAGACCAGTAAGAATGGTTGCTGACAACTAAACCAATAAATGAAACAGTCGGAATTTTTAAATGTGGTAATGCCCTTTAAGGATAAACTCTTTAGGCTCGCAAAACGCTTGCTTGTTTCAAGAGAAGAGGCTGAGGACGCAACGCAGGAGATTTTAATGAAGTTGTGGTCTAAAAATGAGAGTATTGGCAAATACAATAACGTGGAGGCTTTTGCCATGACAATGACCAAGAATTTTTGTTTGGATCGACTTAAGTCAAAGCAGGCGAGCAATTTAAAACTGGTTCATAGTAATTATGGCGACGATAACACATCATTGCAAAAACAGGTCGAAGCAAAGGATAGTTTAAGTTGGGTAGAGAAGATTATGCAGGAATTGCCAGAACAACAAAAAATGGTATTGCAGTTGAGAGATGTTGAAGAATATGATTTTGATGAAATCGGTGAACTATTGAATATGAAACCAACGGCAATAC
>CAZYQR010000041.1:0-13735 GCA_964649755.1 uncultured Maribacter sp.
ATAGTAACAAGAAAATCAATTGATTTTTTAAAGCAAAATAAAACGAAACGCGAAAAATTGAGCCAATACCAGTTTACCAATTTGGAGGGCACAAATAATGAAGAAAAAAATACTGAAATCATAAAATTACAACAAGCAATTAAAAGCTTACCAAACAACCAACAAATTGTATTACGATTATTTTATACACAGGAATATTCTTTATTGGAAATTAGTAATATTCTGGATATTTCCGTTGGGACGATTAAATCAAGATTGTTTCATGCCAGGGAAAAATTAAAAACAAATTTAAAAACATAGATCATGAATAAAGAAAGAGAAAAAATCGATGAACTTATCAAAGAAACCTTAAATCAGGAGGAAGCAAAGTTCTATGACGAATTGGAAGAGCAAAACTTAATTGGAAAATTGGGAGAAGTCTATAAAAGTAAAATGGGATGGCTTGCTATAATAATGAATGTGGTTCATTTGGTGATTTTCGGATTGCTTATATATTGTATCGTCCAGTTTTTTGACACCAATGAGACGAACGAGCTTATTAAATGGGCAGCAGCAGGTTTTTTATGTATGATAGTCATGGGCATGTTGAAACTTTATATTTGGATGCAAATGGACAAAAACGATATTCTGCGTGAAATGAAAAGATTGGAACTTCAAGTAGCGACACTCTTTAGTAAGCTTGATAACTAAGTAATGTACACAATGAAGGTATTGTTTTAGCAATGTCAGAACATTTCGTATTTTAGCGGTTCTGCATAGGATGATTTCTCTCCCAAAGAAGGAATTGCTAAAGTTTTATTTAAATTATCAAGTAACATGTCAGTTTTAGAAAAAATGAGCTCTAAAGAGGCTATTGCTTTGGAAGAAAAGTACGGAGCACAAAATTACCATCCATTACCAGTGGTTTTGAGTAAAGGAGAAGGGGTGCATGTTTGGGATGTAGAAGGAAATAAATATTATGATTTCCTATCAGCTTATTCAGCAGTAAACCAAGGCCATTGTCATCCTAAAATCATTAATGCATTAAAATCACAAGCGGAAAATTTAACGCTAACCTCGCGTGCTTTTTATAACGATATGCTCGGTAAGTATGAAAAATATATTACGGAGTATTTTGGTTTTGATAAGGTATTACCGATGAATACAGGTGCTGAGGCTGTTGAGACAGCTATCAAATTAGCGCGTAAATGGGGCTATGAGAAAAAGGGTATTCATACCAACCAAGCTAAAATAGTGGTTTGTCAGAACAATTTCCATGGGAGAACGATTACTATCATTTCTGCTTCAAATGACCCGGTAGCTACTGAAAATTTCGGCCCATTCACTCCAGGAATGGTTTCTATTCGCTATAATGATATAAATGCATTGCAAGAAGTTTTGGATGATGAAAATGTAGCTGCATTTTTGGTAGAACCTATTCAAGGTGAAGCAGGGGTATATGTGCCTGATGATAATTATATCAGTGAGGCATATGAACTATGTAAGTCCAAAAATGTATTGTTCATTGCGGATGAGGTACAAACGGGTGTTGCACGAACAGGAAAACTTCTGGCGATTGATTATGCAAATATCAAACCTGATATACTTATTTTAGGGAAAGCGTTATCCGGTGGTGTATTTCCCGTATCCGCTGTTTTAGCTAGCAATGGGATTATGGAAGTTATACGACCCGGCAACCATGGATCTACATTTGGAGGAAACCCATTGGCTTGTGCCGTAGCCATAGCGGCTTTGGAAGTAGTTAAAGAAGAAAAGCTTGCCGAAAATGCTTTTAAAATGGGTGAACTTTTTAGAAGCGAAATGGAAAAACTAAATGATCAGTCCGATTTGGTAAGATTGGTTCGTGGCAAAGGCCTATTGAACGCTATTGTAATCAATGATGCCGAAGACAGCTCTACAGCTTGGGATATTTGTATGGCTTTGAAAGAAAATGGTCTTTTGGCCAAACCCACTCATGGCAATATTATTAGGTTCGCTCCGCCTCTGGTGATTACCAAAGATGAGCTATTGGATTGTGTTTCAATAATATCCAAAACAATAAAACAGTTTGAAAAATAAAAAAATCCCCTGAATTACTTCAGGGGATTTTTTTTAAGAGTCCTTAATTTATTAAAAAGCGCCTTCTGATGCAGCTCCTGCAATGATTGCTGCAATGGCACCAAAGTAAATTATGGTGAACACCAACAATATTGCTGCCAAAGCCAAACCAATATAGGACAAAACTCTACCTGTTTTTACATTTTCAAAGCCAGAATATCGCTCGGGTTCTGCATTATACCTACGTTCGGCACTATTGGCATTTGAAAGCCCGATAAAACTAAATATTGCACCAAATGGCCCACAACAAACCAATGTGAGGATTATTGATAAGATGCCAAAGGTCAATGCGTTACTTGCGCCTGGTAAGGTTTCTCTATTCATAATTTATTCTTCTATTCCGTATTGTTCTAAAATCTCTCTTGATTGCTCCATCATTGCATCCCAATCTCCTGTTGTAATAACATAAATCCATCTGATAAGTACTAAAGCACTAAGTATCATTGCAATTAAAGCGACGATTTTACCAGTCTTAATCAGTTTGATATCATCATATAGGTCCGGATTCTCACCAAATATTTTTTCTGATTTAATTGCTAAGAAATAGGCAATAGTTGAGGGTATGATACCTAGGCCGGCAAAGCAACAGCAGAGATATCCGAATATACCTAACACTATTATTAATGTTGAATTAGGTAATTTTTGTTGTTCCATAATTTAAAGTGGTTTAGTTATAAAAATTTTAAAATATAGTTTCCTAGAATCAATACAACACTCGATACCATTAAAGTAATAATGATTTTGTTAGCGTATTTAATATTTAAAAAATTATCGGCCAATAAAAAGCCCAATAATGGAATAATTGTAAAAATCGCAGGGTACATTTGAAAAGCTTCTACAAATTCACCGTGGAACAAAAGCGAAATAGATCTTTGCGCCCCACAACCTGGGCACTCAATCCCAAATAACTTTTTGTTTAAACACGGAAGCATATAACCTTCCATAAAAAATAACAAAGCAGCCAATTGCATTTTTACTTTAATTCTAATTCTTTGGGGAAAATAACCATTATTTTTGGGGTATAAAACAATTTTATGGGGCTTTTTCAGATTGGTGATAGCGTAGAAGTACTTGATGAAAAGTTAAGTGGAGAAGTGGTCGCAGTATCCAATTCTGAAATTACGATTGAATCGGAGGATGGCTTCATGCTGAAATATGCCCCGAATGAATTGGTTAAGATATCAGAATCCAATACCATTCGAGTAACCAATTTTGAGGTTGCCCAGATAAAGGCCGAAAAAGAAAATAACAAGAGAAAGAACAAACTGATTGTGAAACCTAAAGAGCGTAATGTTCCAAAAATGGAAGTTGATTTGCACATTAATCAACTTGTAAAATCCCCTAAAGGGATGAGCAATCACGAAATCCTCAACTTGCAAATGGAGACCGCTAAACGGCAATTGGAATTTGCCATGCGAAAACGAATCCAAAAAGTTGTTTTTATTCATGGAGTAGGCGAGGGAGTCTTAAAAGAAGAATTGAACTTTCTTTTTGGGAGGTACGATAGTATAAAATATTACGATGCCGACTATCAGAAATACGGCATTGGTGCCACTGAAGTTTATATTTATTTAAGCAAATAATCTGGGTTTATAATGCTATAAAGATGTTGTTACAGTACCAAACTCACTGATTTGCAAATCGGTAATCCTTTCGTCTTGTGAGGTAATAAAGGTAATTTCACTTAACTGTATCGTATGCTCAAAGGTATCTGTTGTCCCTTCCGACAAGGTTGTTGTTATAAGAACTTCCCCATTCTCCGCTTCAATTTCTTCTATAACTGATGGCGTGGTTGCAGGTATGGCATTGCAGAAATAATCACTGGCAACATTATCTGAAAAAATACGATACGTAAGTTTTGATTGGCTTGGAACCAAACTGGTTATTACCCCGTCGGAAGCCTCATTTTTCAATATGTCTGATTGTAATTCGAGAATCAAGGCTTCATCATCATTTATCTTGAAGAAAACGGTGGTACTCGTAGATGTAGGAGAATCACAGGATTGGACGGTTGTAATGCTATCAAAATCAATGGTCTCTATTTGTAAATCACCGTCATCACAGGAAATAAACAGCGCAAAAAAACATAAGACTATAAAGTTTTTCATGCCTCAAATTTAAAAGAAATAAACAACAAGTTTAGCTTCTTTAGGATAGATTTTAGATTTAATTCGGTTATTTTTGACTTTGATAGAATACTATAAGTGCTCATGGAAAATGTATATTTAGACAATGCGGCCACTACGCAAATACGCGAAGAAGTTATTAAAAGGATGCAAGATGCATTGTCCGATTATTATGGGAACCCTTCTTCTACGCATGCTTATGGCCGTACTTCTAAAACTGCTGTTGAAAGTGCACGTAAAACCATTGCCAATCAATTAAATGCACGTCCTTCTGAGATAATTTTCACTTCTGGGGGTACTGAGGCCGATAATATGATTTTACGAAGTGCTGTTCGTGATTTGGGTGTTAAAACAATCATTACTTCTAAAATTGAGCATCATGCGGTGCTTCACACTTCAGAAGATTTGGTCAAAGAATGTGGAATAGTGTTGAAGTTTGTAGATCTGGATGCCCATGGCAATCCTAACCTCTTACATCTAGAGCAATTATTACAAATAGATGACACCAAAAAATTGGTGACCCTAATGCATGTAAATAATGAGATTGGTAATTTGCTGCCTATTGATGAGGTAGCAAAGTTATGTAAGGAAAATGGTGCCCTATTTCATTCAGATACGGTGCAGTCTATCGGGCATTTTGAATGGGATGTAGAAAAAACAGTAATTGATTTCATGGTTGCCTCCGCCCATAAATTCCATGGCCCAAAAGGAGTAGGTTTCGCTTTCATTAAAAGAAATTCTGGTTTAAAACCTTTGATTTCAGGGGGAGCACAGGAACGGGGCTATAGAGCGGGTACCGAATCTGTTCACAATATTGTTGGTTTGGAAGAGGCTTTTAAATTGGCTTATGAAAACCTTAAAGATGAAAAGGAGTATGTTACTGGCTTAAAAAAATACTTTATCGACAACATAACTAAAAATATACCAGGAGTAACTTTCAACGGGCTTTCGGGTGATTTGGATAAAAGCACTTACACTTTGGTAAACCTTTGTTTGCCTATAAGCCAAGAAAAAGCATTGATGTTATTATTTCATCTGGATATTAAAGGAATAGCCTGTTCAAAAGGAAGTGCATGCCAGTCAGGGAGTGATGCTGGTTCTCATGTACTAAATGAGGTCTTGTGCGAAGAGGACCTTAAAAAACCTTCATTGCGATTTTCTTTTTCTAAGTATAATACAACAAAGGAGTTGGATTATGCCATTGGGGTTTTAAAGGAATTTGTGGAAGGCTAAATCCTTGTTTTGTTCCTGTCTTTTTTCTTTTCCCTATCATAAGGGAACTTTCGAGTAGCCAATTTCATCATTCTATCAATAAGGTCGTAGGTGTTTCTACCTGTTTTTTTATTGATTTTTTTCTCGTACTTCCATAATAATTTGCCTGATGTGCCATCACTGATTTTTATTCCGATTCTACCATAATTAGAATCACCTAAAAAGTAGTCCAAAAAGCTGAACTCTGTAGGTACTCCTTTAGACAGAAGTATGTTAAGGTCCATATTACCACTGATGATCCCATCAACCTGTAAAATCTCACTCAGCTCTTTAATGGTGTAAACATCAATATTTTCATAGGTAATATTTTTTTGCGCGAGAATGGCATTGGTATTCTCGGTATTTTGGAATTCTACCGAAAACTTTTTCTTTCTTTTTCTCTTTGAGAAGTAGGTTTCCAGTGCATTTTGAACTGCATAACCTTCCTTCTCTTCCAATTGTTTCAATTCATTTTTTGAGATTCCATCTTTCAAATCCAGATTGGTCAAAAATGGTATTATCGCCAGTACTTGGTGATTTTCACTTAAATCATCAAAATTCTTACTCTCGTATATATTCTTTTGGGCACTTACAGCTATGCTTATCAATAGAAGCAAGTACAATGATTTTTTTTTCATTAAAAGCTATTTTGGCGGTTAATCGTTAAATTCAAAACCGCATTTTAAGCCGAAGATTCAAAACCCGACTTGTCATAAAATTAGGTATCGCAAATTCATTTTTGCTGTCAACATCCCTGACCCAAGTATTGGTAATCGAATTTTGGTTGTTGAATAAATTAAAAACCTCAAAACCAACACTTAATTCATTGAATTTATGCAACCAATGATTTTCAGGGTAACTATTGTCTGCATCTACAAAAATATGGGAAATTCCTAAATCGGCACGTTTATAATCCTTTAATCTGTTCTGAAAAATATAGGGATCGGCATAACTGGGAGATCCTCCAGGCACACCGGTGTTATAAACTAAGTTCAAATACATTTTTAAATTCGGAATATCTGGCACATAGTCCTGAAAAAGAATACCCAATTTTAGTCGTTGGTCTGTAGGTCGAGAAATGTATCCTCTATTGTTGATATTCTCTTCGGTCTTTAAGTATCCCAGGCTTACCCAAGAATCCGTCCCAGGTACGAAGGCACCGTTCAGTCGTACTTCAGCTCCATAAACATAGGCTTTTGCGTTGTTATTGGCCGCATAGCGAATACGTACGTCATTTAAGGTATACGGGTTTACATTGTTCAATTTTTTATAATATACTTCACTGATTAAGGTAAAAGGTCTTTCCCAAAGTAGAAAACTGTATTCGTTGCCTAACACGTAGTGTATTGATTTTTGCGCTTTCACATTAGGTTGGATTGTCCCTGTTTCATCCCTTAGTTCCCTATAAAAAGGAGGTTGCTGGTACATGCCTAAAGATGCTCTAAAAAGCATATCCTTTTTCCAACCGGGTTTTATAGCGAATTGCCCTCTTGGGCTAAATATTATATTTGAGGTCTTTTTAATGCCTTGGCCGCTAATGCGCCAATATTGGCTTCTTATGCCCAGATTGTAATATATGTCGCTACTTTTTAAAGTTTTGTGTTCACTGAATTGAGTATAAGCCGAGAATCTATTGGTCTTCACGAAGTTTTTTGCTGAAATGCCTTGATAGGGAACAAGAGGCGAATTGAAAGGTATTTCAGGTTGGTTGTTCGCAAATTCCGATAATGGGGGCCTTATTGAAAAACCAGCTGAATCTATGAACTCTGATTCCCTCAATTGATCGCGAATATCTTCATGGGTATATTTTACGCCCCACTCTAGATTATGGTTCGCTTTGGAATAGCTCCCTTTTTGTTCTAAATTGAAAATAAGGGCATCCAAATCGTTTCTGGCCCTTGTGAACTGGCCACCGACACCCCTTGCTGTAGTAACCTCACCCAAAGTCTCGCTCCCTAAATCAATGTCAATTTCACCCAATTCATATCTGGCGACTACATCGGAATATTCTTCCTCAGTAGTATGATATATTGAAGTTATCAATTTTAAAGTTACTTCTTCATTCAACACGTAACTTGCCTTAATGGCCCCTAATGCCGTGGCGTATTTGTTGTTTTCGTTCCCTCCATACTGTACCAAAAGTGCTTTAGGTTCTGACAGGGTTCCAAAATTAGTTTGCCTATTCAAAGGTTGGTTTTGATAATCATTAATTGATAGATTACCCAATAGATTTAACTGTAGTTTGTTTGATACCCGATATGTGAAATAGCTTTGAATATCTGCAAACACTGGGTTGAAATTTGAATTTGTCTGTTGGCTGTTCACCAAAAGACTATTGTTTCGATATCGTATTCCGGTTACATTTGAGAGTTTTTTGTTTTTTGATAGGGTTTCCAAAGACATACTTGCACCAAGCAAACTCAAATCCAATTGGGCACCAAAGGCCGTTGGATTTTTATAAGTGATGTCTAATACCGATGAAAGTTTATCTCCGTATTTTGCTTGAAAGCCACCTGAAGAAAACGCTACTTTTTGCACCAGGTCACTGTTCACAAAGCTCAATCCTTCCTGTTGTGCAGAACGTATTAAAAAAGGGCGATACACTTCAATTTCGTTTACGTATACCAAATTCTCATCATAGTTGCCGCCACGTACGGAATACTGTGTGCTTAATTCATTGTTTGATGAGACCCCAGGAAGAAGCTGCAGTATATTTTCAACCCCTGCATTGGCTCCAGGAATTTGTCGAATCATTTTTGGGGAAATAATGCTTATTCCATCAACAGTTTTTTCTCCTGTCGCCGAAACCGTAATTCCATCAATTTGGGTGATTTTGGTATTCAGTACTGGATTGAACTCGTAGGTTTCATTCGTATTGAGAATCAATCCTTCCAAAATAACATCTTTATGACCAATATGGGAAAACGTTATGCGGTTTTCTTGCTCGGCAACCACTTTCAAAATATAGAATCCCGTAATATCTGTAGTAGTGCCATTCGTTGAAGAACTGATATTAACCTGAGGGAGCGGTTGGTTATTCTCGTCCAGGACTATTCCTGTAATTGTTGCCGTTTGTGCCTGTAGTTGAATAACAAGGCACAGAAGCAGTAAAAGGATAACGGGCTTTAAACACTTCAAAGTTTTTATTTTCGATAAAAGGAAACCTCGTAATTACTTGTGTTCCCTACATTATCTTTAACGACAACTTTGAGTTCACATTGTTTTTCGTCCAATATCTTATCATCAAAATTATAGGTTAAAGTTCTTGTTTTGGGTTCGTATTCCATTAAAATCCACTCTCCATTCAAGGTTGCAGCATATGTGTCAACCCCACTAAGGTCATCTGAAATCAACAAACTCAAATACCTGTAATTGTTAAGCCATTGTTTATGCTTGAAATTTTTGGTCCTTATTTTAGGGGCAATAGTATCCTTGACCAAGGTGTAAGTTCCCAAATTTCGTGTTCTTGTAGTAAACGTATTTCCCCTTTTATAGGTTGATGCGTAATTGGGTTTGAGTTTTTTATCCAAACGGGCTATAAAAAGTTGCTTTCGTTCTGCTTCGGTATATTTGGAGGCATCGAAAGTTATGGTAAAATTTCTGTGAGCAGGAATTCTATTGTTATGAATAGTTACCGTATCACCCCCTTTTTTCAATTCAATATGAAAATTCTCGTAAAATGTGTTCGCAGGAAAATATACCTTGGCCAATCCTAAATCATAGTTATTGGGCCTTTTGGCAATCACATAATTTTCGGTTTTGGATTTTTCTTTGGACATTTTCACAGTTTGCCGTTTGCCTTCCACTGGAATGACCACCTTCGTCAAATTACCTTCCAAGTCGTGGATAAGCAATTCAACCTTATATGATAAGCCTTCTTTCACGACAACTTTACCATCATTGACCAACTTATTATAAATACTTAATCGGTTTCCAGGAGACTTGAAAGTTTTTTGAATACGCTGTCTATATTTACCTAAATGGTCATAATCAATGAAAGTATTAATATATCGGGTCTCGATAAAGGAGAAAGACTCAAAATCATAGTCGGTATATACTTTGCCATTTACCACTTGCCGTACTGAATAAACACCATTTTTATTTGCTGCTAGGTCTTGACGGTCAAAACCTATAAAACCAAAGCCTATGGTCCCTAAGGCAGTAACCTTATCAGCTAGGAATGTGCCGTCTTTTTGTCTCGTATAGTTTATTTGTGACTTTGTGGTGCTCTGATTTAATTGGGCATTTTCAGAAAGTGGATAGCCATAAAGTCCGACCAAGGTAGGATTGGTGGCATCGAGAACTTCAAGGCCATACAATAACGGATTAGTTGGTTTTTCAGAAATACTACTTCTGATTTCAAAATGAAGATGCGGCCCGGAAGAACCTCCAGAGTTACCACTAAAAGCGATTATCTTATCCTTTTCTACCTTGACCTCTCCATATTCCGGAAAAACTTCTACTTCATAGGATTTCTTTTCGTATTGGATCTTTTTGATGTACTCTTCAATTTCGGGAGAGAATTTTTGTAAATGCCCATAGACCGAAGTGTACCCATTGGGGTGCGCAACGTAAAGGGCCTTACCATACCCCCAAAGTGAAATTTTTATTCTGGTTACCGTTCCATCTCCAATAGCATAAACTGGCAGACCCTGTCGCTGTTGCGTTTTAATATCAATTCCCGAATGAAAATGGTTGGACCGCAATTCACCAAAAGTACCGGCCAGTACCAAAGGTATATCCAAAGGGGATCTAAAAGCATCTTTAGGGTAACTATCCTGGGCAGAAAGACCTAAGGAGAAAGTAAAAAGAAAAATAAAAATTGTTTTACCCATATTCTTGTTACGTTGAGATTGTATTAACCAATTATCATGCCTTGAATTTTACATTAATAGGATTGGAAAATAACCTTTGACCTTGAAATAAACGGTAAATTTAAACAGATGAATATAATTATAGGCCTCGAAATTTAAAAAACTACTAATATTTATCAGTGTCATATGTACTAGGCGGCTTAATATCAGAGATTAAAGTATTACTTCAAGAATATTTCATAAAAGTATTGGTCAGTCGTTAGATGTATGTTAACTTTGTGTAATTCGCATTGAGTATTGCATATGAGTGAATTGGTTACAATTGTTGATTCTTTAGAAAACAAGTTAAGCAAGTTGTTGCATAAATTAGAATTGTTACAACAAGCCAATCAGAAGTTGGAAGCGGAATTGCTTTCAACAAGAAACGACAAGGATGTAACCTCAAAAACTGTTTCAGAATGGGAGCAGAAATACAATTCGCTGAAACTTGCAAATTCGATGCTAGGCAGTAATACAAATAAAACAGAAGCTAAGCTTAAAATAAATACATTGATTAGGGAGTTGGATCATTGCATTACACAGCTCGCCGAATAATGTTCAAAATATTATGTCAGAAAAGCTCAAAATAAAGCTTTCCATTGCAGATAGGGTATACCCTTTGACGATTGACCCCAGCCAAGAGGAAGGGTTAAGGAAAGCCGCAAAAAATATAGAGCAACTGGCAAAGAAATTTGAACAGAATTATGCCGTTAGGGACAAGCAAGATGTGCTCGCTATGTGTGCACTTCAGTTTGCTTCTAAAATTGAACAAAGAGGCATTGATCAATCTGAAGGAACCCACGAAGCCACTGAACGATTAAGGGCATTGGACGAGTTGGTAAATTCAAAGCTTAGTATTAAATAAGTTCTTTTAAATAACAATAAGTTACTGCCCACATTGGTATTATCTTTTGACGAACTCAACACTAATTTGTTTAAAAAGGGTGAGTTTAGATTGTAAAAGCAGGCCTTACTCGCATAAGGATCCTTGATCAGTCTGGTAGCCCTAAACCTGTTTTCTGGAGTTTGTACAAAACTTCTCCAATGTGGGCTTTTTTTATATTAAATATTCAAATTATGGACAGTACCACACTTATATTAGTTGGAATCGCAGGTCTTGTTATAGGATTTGTTATTGCGAAATTCATGGAAAAAGGTAAGGCATCAAAGACCATAGCCAATGCAAAAAAAGATGCAAATTCCATTTTGAAGGAAGCGAAAATAGAAGGGGAAAGCCTTAAGAAAGATAAAATATTCCAAGCCAGAGAAAAGTTCTTGGAATTAAAGGCAGAACATGAAAAGGTCATCATAAACAAGGATAAAAAAATAGCTGAGGCCGAGAAGCGTACAAGGGATAAAGAATCACAAATTAGTAACGAGCTTGCCAGGGGTAAAAAGTTGAATGAGCAATTGGAAAGTAAAATAAAGGACGTTGCCTACAAAGAGGATTACTATGATAAGAAGCATACCGAACTTGAAAAACTTCATAAAAATCAAGTACAGCAATTAGAAGTTATTTCTGGACTTTCGGGTGAAGATGCTAAAAGTCAGTTGATGGAATCGCTTAAAGAAACTGCTAAAACGGATGCTATGGCGTATTTACAGACAACCATGGAAGAGGCTAAGTTAACAGCTGAGCAAGAAGCACGTAAAATCGTAATTAATACCATTCAACGTATAGGGACAGAGGAAGCAGTAGAGAATTGTGTTTCTGTTTTTAATTTGGAATCTGATGATGTAAAAGGAAGGATCATTGGTCGTGAAGGTAGAAATATCCGTGCTATTGAAGCAGCGACAGGAGTAGAGATCATCGTTGATGATACACCAGAAGCAATCATATTATCTTGTTTTGATTCCGTACGGCGGGAAATTGCACGTTTGTCTTTGCATAAATTGGTGACAGATGGAAGGATTCATCCAGCACGTATTGAGGAAATAGTACGTAAGACTGAAAAACAAATAGAACAGGAAATTGTTGAAATAGGAAAGCGTACAGTAATCGATTTGGGTGTACACGGATTACACCCTGAATTGATCAAAGCAGTTGGTAGAATGAAATACCGTTCTTCTTATGGGCAGAATTTGCTGCAGCATTCTAGAGAAGTTGCTAAACTTTGTGGTGTCATGGCTGCAGAGTTGGGCTTGAACCCAAAATTGGCCAAACGCGCCGGTCTTTTACATGATATTGGTAAAGTGCCAAACACGGAAGCTGAGGTCGAAACACCACATGCTATTTTAGGTATGCAATGGGCGGAGAAGTTCGGTGAAAAACCAGATGTATGTAATGCTATTGGGGCCCACCATGATGAAATAGAAATGAAAACATTGATTTCGCCTATCATTCAGGTTTGTGATGCCATTAGCGGGGCAAGACCAGGGGCAAGAAGACAGGTATTGGATTCTTACATTCAACGTTTAAAAGACTTAGAAGAGATTGCTTTCGCCTTCGGCGGCGTGCAAAAAGCCTATGCCATTCAAGCAGGTAGAGAATTAAGGGTTATTGTAGAAAGTGAGAAGGTGAGCGATGATAAGGCCGCTCAATTATCTTTTGAAATCTCCCAAAAAATACAAACGGATATGACTTATCCGGGGCAGGTAAAGGTTACTGTAATTCGTGAGACTCGATCTGTGAATGTTGCGAAATAGGTTATAAGAATAATTTATAAAAAAGGGGCCATTTGACCCCTTTTTTATAGTCTTTTTCTGTTTTCTTAACAATTCTGCCCAAAAGCGTTACATGCCTAAATCAGAAGGTATCTTGTTTTTTTATTTTGGTAGATTTATGTTGGTACAATTGGTAAAAAGCATAATTCTATGGCCTTTATTGGCGTTTTAATCTGGCATAGTTTTAGAAATGTTTTAAAGAATCATGATTTATATCATTTTATCTACCATCCAATACCTCTAAAATTGCACATTATTGCACAAACAGATGAATTTAAGCGAAAAAATTACACAACTTAAAAACGAAAAGAATGCCATTATTTTGGCCCATTATTACCAGGAGCCAGAAATACAGGATATTGCTGATTATGTCGGAGATAGCCTTGGGTTGTCCCAGAAAGCTGCGGATACTGATGCGGATATAATCGTGTTCGCGGGGGTTCATTTTATGGCAGAGACGGCCAAAATCTTGAATCCGGAGAAGAAAGTGGTTCTACCAGATTTGAACGCAGGTTGTTCTCTAGCGGATTCTTGTCCTCCTGAAGCTTTTGCCAAGTTTCTGCATGCACACCCTGATCATATCGTAATTACTTATGTAAATTGTAGTGCTGAGATAAAAACAATGTCAGATATTGTTTGTACCTCGTCAAATGCCCTAAAAATTGTACAATCAATTCCAAAGGATCAACCTATCATTTTTGCACCGGATAGGAATTTAGGGAAATATATTATCAAAGAAACAGG
>CAZYQR010000042.1:0-13660 GCA_964649755.1 uncultured Maribacter sp.
TTTCAAGAATAATCTTAAAGAAGTGGAAGTAATGTTGAAGAGTGAAGCTGTTTTAGCGGTTTCCAAAAAAATCCCTGCAGACAGGAGAGCTATCCTAAGCAAGTTACAATTTCGAATCAAGTCCGTACTGCAAGCTAGGCAGTCTAAATATGTATTGTTGAATGCCCCAAATGATAGATTGGAAGATATTCTAAGGTTATTGCCTGGAATGCGCAGTCCAACGGTCTTGCCTTTGGCAGAAGTTGGTTGGAGTTCAGTTCATACGGTAATTAATAAAGATAAATTTTGGGAAGTGATTGATGAATTAAAGCAAGCTGGAGCTGAGGGAATTTTGGTTTGCCCAATTGAGAAAATGGTACTATAATATTTTGTCATTCCTGCGGCTGGTGCTGAATTTATTTCAGTAAGGCAGGAATCCAATAGAAGAAGAATGAAAAAAATTTATAATCCTAAAAGAGAAGATTGGGAAGCCATATTAAAACGGCCTACCCAAACGGTATCAGATATTGAAAGCATTGTAAATGAAATATTTACGAAGGTTCAAGGATTTGGGGATTCTATTGTAAAGGAGTACACTGAAAAATTTGATGGAGTTGCTTTGGATGCTTTGAAGGTTTCTGAAAGTGAAATTGGGGAGGCTTCTTCTTTGGTTAGTTCGGAATTGAAAAATGCGATTGCTTCAGCAAAGCAAAATATTGAAGCATTTCATAGGGCTCAAAAAACAATAAAAGTAGAAGTTGAAACAGCTCCTGGAGTTTTGTGCTGGCAAGAAAAAAGACCTATTCAAAAAGTAGGGTTATATATTCCTGGAGGTTCAGCCCCTTTGTTTTCAACCATTTTAATGTTGACCGTACCTGCTAATATTGCGGGTTGTCAAGAAATAGTTCTATGCACACCTCCTAACCATGAAGGTAAAATACATCCAGCCATATTGTATACCGCAAATTTGTGTGGTGTCACCCAAATTTTCAAGGTAGGGGGGATCCAAGCTATTGCAGGAATGACTTTTGGTACTGAGAGTATTCCGCAAGTATATAAAATTTTTGGACCAGGAAATCAATATGTAACTGTAGCAAAACAAATTGCAACGAAACATGGCGTGGCTATAGATATGCCTGCAGGACCCAGCGAACTTTTGGTTATGGCCGATGACAGTGCCAATGCTTCATTCGTTGCATCGGATTTGTTGAGCCAGGCTGAGCATGGTGCTGACAGTCAGGTAATATTAGTTTCTACCTCAATGGATATGATAAATGAAGTTGAAATGGAAATTGAGAAACAGATAACCAAGCTGCCGAGAAAAAATATTGCCGAAAAAGCAATTGCCAATAGTAGGTTGATATTTTTTGAGGAAACTCAAGCAGCAATTGACTTAATCAATGAATATGGTCCTGAACATTATATTCTATGTGTAAGGAATGAGGATGAATATCTTAGTCAGCTTATAAATGCTGGTTCTGTTTTTATTGGTAATTATACACCTGAAAGTGCGGGGGATTATGCATCAGGAACAAATCATACATTGCCCACCAATGGGTATGCAAAACAATATAGCGGCGTGAACCTCGATAGTTTTATGAAAAGTATGACCTTTCAAAAAATATCTTCTGAAGGTATTCTTGAAATAGGTGAGACCATTGAATTAATGGCAGAAGCAGAAGGCCTACAGGCCCATAAGAATGCAGTAACACTAAGATTAAAAAGTTTAAAACGATGATTACTGTCCGGTCGAACCTATTTTAATTGATAATAAAGAGAATGTCAGAATTCAATATAAATAAGATAATTAGGGAAAATGTAAAGCGTTTAAAACCCTATTCATCTGCACGCGATGAATATGTTTCAGATGGCACACAAATGATTTTCTTGGATGCCAATGAAAATCCGTTTGAAAATGGGGTTAATCGGTATCCTGACCCTCAACAACGTGGCCTTAAGGCGGTTTTATCTGAGCAAAAAGGAGTTAATGTTAACAATATTCTCCTCGGAAATGGCAGTGATGAAGTGTTAGATTTGATATTTCGTGCCTTTTGTGAACCAAACAAGGATAATATCATTTCCTTGCCACCAACGTATGGAATGTATAAGGTTTTATCAGGTATCAATGCGGTGGAAAATAGGGAAGTGCTGCTGACCAAGGATTTTGAGCTTGATGTTGAAGGTATTCTAGGCAACGTTGATAAAAACAGCAAAATTATATTCATTTGCTCACCTAACAATCCTACAGGGAATAGCTTTGATGAAATGGCTATTTTGAAACTTTTGAATGAATTTGCTGGATTGATTGTAATCGATGAAGCTTATATAGATTTTTCAGCTAAAAAAAGTTGGCTAAAAAGATTGGGTGAATTTCCGAATTTGATCATTACACAAACCTTATCCAAAGCTTATGGGATGGCCGGGATTCGATTAGGACTTTGTTTTGCTTCACAAGAAATCATTGCCATATTGAATAAAATAAAACCTCCGTATAACGTGAATGAGCTTTCGCAGAAAAGAGCTTTGTCTCAAATTTTGAAAATAGGATCACTAAAAATGGAAGTAGCTGAAATATTGAAACAAAAGGGTACTTTACTTAAAGTTTTAAATCAAGTTAATTTCATTCAGAAAATATACCCTTCAGATGCCAATTTTGTTCTTGTTAAAGTTGATAATGCGAACAAAAGATATAGTCAACTTTTGGACAACGGTATCGTTATTAGAAATAGAACAACCCAGCCGCTGTGTGAGAATACATTAAGATTTACAGTTGGGACCTATGAGGAGAACTTGAAACTAATAAGCGCCTTAAATGCAATAGCGTAACATGAAAAAAGTATTATTTATTGATCGAGATGGAACCATTATCAAGGAAACTGCTGATGAACAGATAGACGCCTTTGAGAAAATGGTGTTTTATCCCAAAGTGTTTACATTTTTAGGCAAAATAGCAAAAGAGCTGGATTATGAATTGGTCATGATCACCAACCAGGATGGGTTAGGTACTGATTCGTTCCCAGAGGAGACCTTTTGGCCCGTGCAGAATTTTATTCTAAAATCTTTTGAGAATGAAGGAGTTGTTTTTGATAAAGTCTTTTTGGATAGGACTTTTCCACATGAAAATGCAGATACGCGTAAACCTGGAACAGGAATGTTGACAGCATATTTTTCTAAGGATTATGACCTGGCAAATTCCTTCGTCATTGGGGATCGGTTAACTGACATGGAGTTGGCCAAAAACTTGGGATCTAAAGGTGTTTTTATAAATGATAATACCAATTTGGGAACGGATGAAATAACCGTAAAAAGAGAAGCGTTGAATGATGTTATTGTTCTTGAAAACAATGATTGGGAAAATATTTATGAATTCTTGAAATTAAAAAATAGAGTTGCTGAGATTACCCGAAACACCAATGAAACTGATATTTATATCAAATTAAATCTTGATGGTACCGGAATTGGCAATATTGATACTGGATTATCATTTTTCGACCATATGTTAGATCAATTGGCCAGACACGGACAAATGGACTTGGATATTAAGGTGAAAGGTGATTTGGAAGTTGATGAGCATCATACCATTGAAGATACAGCAATAGCATTGGGAGAAGTGTTTCATAAGGCATTGGGTAATAAATTAGGGATAGAAAGATATGGTTTTTGTCTACCAATGGATGACTGTTTGGCGCAAGTTGCCATTGATTTTGGAGGTCGAAATTGGTTGGTATGGGATACTGAATTCAAACGGGAGATGATTGGTAAGATGCCAACAGAGATGTTCAATCACTTTTTTAAGTCTTTTACAGATGGTGCAAAGGCAAATCTGAATATAAAAGCAGAGGGCGCTAATGAGCACCATAAGATTGAGGCCATTTTCAAAGCATTTGCGAAGGCAATTAAAATGGCTGTAAAAAGGGATGTTGAAAAAATGGTCTTACCATCCACAAAAGGAATACTATAAAGTTGGAAGTGAAAGGTTAAAGATACAAAGTATGCAAGATTTAAAATTAAGAACTAAAATTTTTGCAATTGATTGCTGGAAGTTTTGTAAGGAAGTTCCCAGATCAAGAGAGATTGACGCTTGGGTGAGACAATTGATACGTAGTTCAAGTTCAGTTGGGGCGAATTATCGAGCTTCGCAAAGGGCAAAATCAACTGCCGATTTTATCAATAAACTTAAAATAGTTGAACAAGAAGTTGATGAGTCGGCCTATTGGTTAGAGTTGTTTATGGAAGTGAATGAAGAAGATTGCCAACAACTAACGAAATTGCATAAAGAGGCGAAAGAGTTATTGGCGATTATTGTATCATCAATAAATGCCTCAAGAAAAAACAATAAAAAACAGTAAAGATTACCATCTAAATGATAAAAGCTAAAACCTTTAACCTTGTATTTTTAACCTCTTATCTTTTCTAATGAAGATTGTCATAATAAATTATGGTGCAGGAAACATTCAAAGTATAAAATTCGCTTTTCAAAGATTGGGTTATGAGGCAATTTTAACCCATGATGAAAATGAAATAAAAAATGCGGACAAGGTTATATTTCCTGGTGTAGGGGAAGCTAGCAGTGCAATGAAAATGCTAAGACAAAGCGGATTAGACACCTTGATTCCTCAATTAAAACAGCCGGTTTTAGGCATTTGTCTGGGTATGCAGTTAATGTGTCATTCTTCAGAAGAAGGTGCTACTGAAGGACTGGGCATTTTCGATACTGATGTGGTCAAATTTTCTAAAGAAGTCAAGGTTCCACAAATTGGATGGAATGAGATTTCAAATTTGAAAACAGATTTGTTTAAAGGCATATCAGAAAAAGAGCATATTTATTTGGTGCATAGTTTTTATGCTCCATTAAGTAAAGAAACCATAGCAATCTCGGATTACGGACATTCATATAGTGCTGCATTGGCTAAGAATAATTTTTATGGGGTACAGTTTCATCCTGAAAAGAGTAGTTTGGTTGGAGAGAAAATTCTTTTAAATTTTCTCAGTATTAAGTAATAGGTAAAAAGTACAATAGTAAGATACATCTGATGAATGATTATTGAAGTTTGAAAATTTGGGAAAAGGGAATGAATTTAGTGGAATTTGTTTACAGTCTAGCCAAACAATTACCAGATGATGAAAAATATGGTTTAGCATCTCAGATTAAAAGATGTAGTATTTCCATTCCTTCAGATATTGCAGAAGGAGCTGGAAGAAATTCAAAAAAAGAATTTGTACACTTTTTAAGTATTGCAAATGGTTCAACAACAGAATTAGAGACTCAGCTGTTATTAATAGAACGTTTAGATTTGGTTCCTGAGGTGGAAATTAAAGAAGCCATGGCATAATGCAAAGAAATAAAGAACATGAATTTTTCTCTTCAAAAAAGTTTAAAATAGATATGATACTTGATACATTTTAATTAATATTTAGTGCATAAAAAAATGAGAATAATTCCAGCAATAGATATTATCGAGGGTAAATGTGTTAGACTTTCAAAGGGCGACTATAACACCAAGAAGATTTATAATGAAAACCCTCTGGAAGTTGCCAAGGAATTCGAAGCGCATGGCATTGAGTATTTACATTTAGTTGATTTGGACGGTGCAAAATCACATCAGATTGTTAATCATAAAACATTGGAAAAAATTGCCACTAAAACTGGTTTAAAGATAGATTTTGGTGGAGGATTAAAAAGTGAGGATGATTTGCATATAGCCTTTGAAAGTGGTGCCAATCAGGTTACAGGAGGAAGTATTGCCGTAAAAAACAAGGATGTTTTTTTAGGTTGGCTAATTAAATATGGTGCAGATAAAATAATATTGGGAGCCGATGCCATGAATGAGAAAGTTGCTGTTTCAGGTTGGTTGGAAGAATCTGATGAGGATTTGGTTCCATTTATTCAATCGTATCAAAAAAAGGGAATTGATTATGTCATTTGTACCGATATAAGCAAGGATGGTATGCTCGAAGGACCTTCTTTTGGGCTGTATCAAAAGATAATTTCCAAAACTTCAAAGACCCTAACTGCAATTGGACTTAGTGGTGTTGAGGACAGTGAAATCCCAGGCATTAAATTAATAGCGAGTGGTGGAATATCTGAATTTGATGAACTGCCGAAACTTGCCCAAATTGGTTGCGAAGGCACCATTATTGGAAAGGCCATTTATGAAAACAGAATTAGTTTAAAGCAATTGGAAAACTTTATCTTACAAAGATGAATAGCGAGGATAAAGTAATAAGTGAGTTTGTTGAAAATGCTTTGTATCGGTTAGATCAAAGTACTCGGATGATTGTGGTTGCCTTTACGCAACTCGATGAACAAGATGTTTGGAAACGCTCAAATAAAGCCTCAAATAGTATGGGCAATTTAATATTGCATCTTTGTGGAAATATAACACAATATGTTATTTCTTCTTTGGGTGAAACTGAGGATATCAGAGAAAGAGATATAGAGTTTGATACCCAATCTGGTTTGAGCAAGGTCGAATTACTCAAGAAACTCAACGATACGGTAAACAAGGCTAAGGACGTTATCGAAAAAGCCACTCCGAGAGAATGGCTTAAAAAGCGGGCAGTTCAGGGGTTTAATTTCTCTGGAATTGGAGCTGTTTTCCATGCTGTTGAACATTATTCATACCATACAGGACAAATTGCTTTTTTGGTAAAACAGTTAAAAAATAGGGATTTGGGATTTTATGATGGGACTGACCTAAACATTAAAAACAAAGATTGATGCTTGCAAAACGAATCATTCCATGTTTGGACATAAAAGATGGCCGCACCGTAAAGGGGGTCAATTTCGTTGACTTACGCGATGCTGGAGACCCCGTGGAGCTGGCCGAAATATATAGTAGGGAAGGAGCCGATGAGCTGGTGTTTTTGGATATTTCCGCTACAGAACAAAAAAGAAAGACGCTAGCGGACCTGGTTTATCATGTAGCTGAAAAAGTAAACATCCCATTTACGGTAGGCGGTGGAATTTCGTCAGTTGAAGATGTAGATGTGTTGCTCCATAATGGAGCCGACAAGGTTTCCATTAATTCATCAGTGGTGAAAAATCCACAATTGATAAATGATTTGGTTGCCAAGTTTGGTTCGCAATGCATTGTTGTTGCTATTGATGCCAAAGAAATTGACGGGGAGTGGATTGTTCATTTAGTAGGAGGGAAAGTACCTACTGAGCTCAACCTTTTCGATTGGGCCAAAGAAGTTGAAGAACGGGGTGCTGGCGAAATCTTATTTACTTCTATGAACCATGATGGTACCAAAAACGGATTTGCCAATAAGGCGCTCGCCAAATTATCTTCAGAATTGAATATTCCGATTATTGCTTCAGGTGGAGCAGGGAATGTGCAACATTTTGTTGATACGTTTATTGAGGGTAAGGCCGATGCAGCTTTGGCAGCAAGTGTTTTCCATTTTAAGGAAATAGAAATAATGGATTTAAAAAAGGAATTAAAAAATAACGACATTCCCGTTAGGATGTAGAATTGAGAATTTAAAAGATGAAAAAAATAGGTTTAATTGGGGGAATAACTTGGCAGTCAACCCTTCTTTACTATCAATATCTTAATGCCCAAGTGTCAGAAACTTTGGGAGGACAGCATTCTTGTAAGTGTTTAATTGAATCGGTAGATTTTGCGGATATTTCAGCAAAGCAAGAAAAGGACCAATGGGAGGTACTTAATGAGGATTTTGCCGAAATTGCGGCGAGATTAGAGACGGCAGGAGCTGATATTATTTTAATTTGTGCCAATACCATGCACCTCTGCGCTGATGCTATCAAAGAAAAAATATCGATTCCTTTACTGCATATTGCTGAAGTTTGCGGAGAGGTGATTAAAAAGAAAGGATGCCAAAAGGTATTGCTCTTAGGTACGAAATATACCATGGAATTGGATTTCTATAAGGACATTCTTAAAAGCCAATACGGAATAGAAGTGGTTATACCAGTTGCAGAAGACAGAGAGATAGTGCACGAGGTTATTTATACCGAACTTGCCAAAGGAATTGTTTTGGAAGATTCAAAAAAACGATATATCGAAATCATTAAAAAATCTGAAGCTGAAGGGGTAGAAGCTGTTATTCTAGGATGTACAGAAATACCATTACTCATTCAGCAAGACGATTGTGATATTCCTGTTATTGATACCACGGCAATTCACGCCAAAGCGGCGGTGGAATTTGCCATATCTGAAAATGAATTAATCAACTAGTACTTTTCAAATGAACATAGACTTTGATAAAAACACAGACGGACTCATTCCTGCAATAATCCAAGATGCGACAACCAAAAATGTATTGATGCTGGGATATATGAATGAGGAAGCGTATCAAAAAACATTGGAAACCAAAAAAGTCACCTTTTTTAGTAGGACTAAAAAACGCCTTTGGACTAAAGGCGAAGAAAGTGGAAATTTTTTAAATCTAGTAAATATTAAGAATGATTGTGACTACGACACCTTATTAATCCAAGTAAACCCAACGGGACCAACTTGCCATAAGGGAGGTGATACTTGTTGGGATGAGGAAAACAAACAGGGATATGGCTTTTTGTCCAAATTGGAAGATGTAATCTCAGAACGAAAAGAAAATCAGAACAATTCCAAAAGTTATGTTGCTTCACTCTTTAGGAGTGGAATAAACAAAGTTGCCCAGAAAGTAGGGGAAGAAGCCGTGGAAGTTGTCATTGAAGCTAAAGATGACAATGACGATTTATTCTTGAATGAAAGTGCTGATTTATTGTTTCACTATTTAATATTGCTTCAAGCTAAGGGTTATAAACTTAATGATATTGTCCAAGTCCTTGAGCAAAGGCATTAAAATCCAATATGGTTATTGGTCCTGCTCCCCAAGAATTTCAATTCGTGGGTTAGATGAAGTCCATATATCCAAAACAGTGATTAACTCTTGTGTATTTAGATACACTTTTTTACTATAATAACGCCCTCTATCCCAATCTACTGGATCCGCTGCTTTTTCAGCATCATTAGTAATATCCATAATCAATTCTGTCGCATTTTTGCAGTCGCAATTTTTCATACCATTTGCTATTTTTTTGTACGATTCCAAAGTTTTGCCCGAATAATAAATTTGATGATCAAAATTATTGGATTTTAATGCTTTTTTGGAATGTGACAGGGCGTAAGTAGCCATATTATAAACAACAGAACAGTCGTTCTCGTTATTGGACGGCATAAAAGATAGTGCGGAAATGATGATAATGAATAATTTGTTCATGGTAAATTTAGATTTAAGACTTGCTCTAAGGACAACGGATCAAACTATCCTATATTGTTTTTGTGGTCTCTTATGAGGACGAATAGAAAAACTAATCGTTGTATGGTTAATTATTGATGAAAATGGCCAAGGGATCAAATTATGCTAAATTGGTATTATCCGTTAAGTTTTTCTAAAAACAAATTTCCATCGTTCTAAATATCTTATTTTTATGGTATGGCTATGAATTTAAGAAAGGGGTTTCGTTTTTCTTCTTACGAGGCGTCCGAACAATCTCCTTTTGAAAAGCTTTTTGATATTTTTCAAGAGCTCATTACACATACATCAGGTGATGTGGATGAGGCTTTGGATTGGCTCCGGGAATTAGATAAGGAATATGAGCTTACGGATGAGAACTATACCATAGATGATTTTATTGAAGATTTAAAAGCAAAAGGATTCTTAAAGGAAGAGTTTGAAGATGGTGGGGGCGAAGGCGATGGTGAAGAAAGCAGCGCTAATTTATCGATTACAGCTAAGATGGAGCGAATCATAAGACAAAGAGCCTTAGATCAGATTTTTGGTAAATTAAAGCGGAGTGGGGCTGGTAATCATAGAACGAACAAAGCAGGTCAGGGGGATGAGCATACCGGTGATTTTAGGGAGTATCGCTATGGTGACGGTTTGGAACACATTTCAATGACAGAGAGTTTAAAGAATGCCCAAATCAATAATGGTATTGGGGATTTCTCATTAACAGAGGACGACCTAGTTGTAGAAGACACTCATTTTAAAGCACAGATGAGTACGGTGCTGATGATTGATATTAGCCATAGTATGATTCTATATGGAGAAGACCGTATTACACCGGCTAAGAAAGTGGCAATGGCACTTGCTGAATTAATAACAACGAGATACCCTAAGGATACTTTGGATATTCTGGTTTTTGGAAATGACGCCTGGCCAATTCCGATAAAAGATCTTCCTTATTTAAAAGTGGGCCCTTACCATACAAATACCGTCGCCGGATTACAATTGGCCATGGATATGCTTCGTAGAAAGCGAAATACCAACAAACAGATCTTTATGATAACTGATGGTAAGCCTAGTTGTTTAAGATTGCCAGACGGCACCTATTACAAAAACAGTGTAGGTCTTGATGATTATATTGTGGAGAAGTGTTACAATATGGCCAGTCAGGCGCGAAAATTACATATTCCGATTACAACTTTCATGATTGCCCAAGACCCCTATTTAAAACAGTTTATTCGGCATTTTACCGAGGCCAATAAGGGAAAGGCTTTCTTTACAGGGTTGACTGGTTTGGGCGAAATGATCTTTGAGGATTATGAAGCTAACAGAAGAAAAAGACTGAAGTGAGGTTGGAAGTACGACGTAAAAAGTACGAAGTTTGAGGTAACATGAATTTACCATAAAAGAACGGAGAAAATTTGAATATAAGGATGTCTGTCTCCCTGAGCGCAGTCGAAGGGTTTATCTGAGATTACGGAAATTGAATCTAAACCAAAAGTTAAATTAAAATCGATTAGAATTTGAATTCAAGAGGCACAAACAACTGGTGGCAAAAAAAAAGGAATTGGTTCTTTATAGCTCTGGTATTCTTTTTTCTCCTTTTTATATGGAGTTTGCCCTCTGAACTACCCGGCAATATTGCCCAGATAGGAAAAGCTTATAGCGATCCTGAGATTTGTGAAAATGCTTTACAAATAGCGAAAGATAATCACCGAGTTCAGGAGGTATTAGGGAAATTAGATCCGATGGGAGCCATGGCGTTAATTGAAGGTTCTGTTAAATATACAAAAGGAGGTGATTCTGTGCCCATAACAATTAATGTTAAAGGCGATAAATCCAAGAAAAGAATGGGGTCCAAAATGGATATACGAGCATATAATGAAAATGATAATTGGAAATATCAAAAGATTCAAATTCGTATTAAAAACCCCGTTGAAATGAGGGAAATAATTCCAATTTTAGAAAATAAATAGTTAAACGTTAATAAAGGATAATGAATTTAAACCCTAAAAAAATCAACAACTTAGGTGAACTTAAAAAAGCCGGATATAAATCCAAAAGCATTAAGGACGAACTGAGGGGAAATCTCAGGGAGAAAATTAAAAAGGGGGAGGAGTCTTTTGAAGGAGTATGGGGCTATGAGAATTCGGTAATCCCGGAATTGGAAAGGGCTATTCTTTCCAGGCATAATATTAATTTATTGGGACTTCGAGGCCAAGCAAAAACTCGATTGGCCAGATTAATGGTGGAGTTGTTGGATGAATGGATTCCGATAGTGGATGGATCAGAAATAAACGACGATCCATTAAATCCCATATCGCGTTATGCCAAAGAGTTAATTAAGGAACATGGTGAAAAAACCCCTATTTCTTGGCTTCAAAGAAATGACCGGTTTTATGAAAAATTAGCAACACCAGATGTTACCGTGGCTGACTTAATTGGTGATGTAGACCCAATAAAGGCTTCAAATCTTAAGCTTTCTTATGCTGACGACCGGGTGATACATTTTGGAATGATTCCCAGGGCTAATCGCTGTATTTTCGTGATTAATGAGTTGCCTGATCTTCAATCCCGAATCCAAGTTTCGCTTTTTAATATTTTGGAAGAAGGCGATATACAAATTAGGGGATTCAAACTTAGGTTGCCATTGGATTTGCAGTTTGTGTTTACGGCTAATCCAGAGGATTACACTAATCGCGGCAGTATAGTTACCCCTTTGAAAGATAGAATTGGGTCACAGATATTAACGCATTATCCTGATGACATTGCTACTGCACGGAAAATTACTGCGCAAGAATCCAACTTGGATGATCGTCAAACAGATGCCGTATATGTTCCGGAAATTGCCAAAGATTTGTTGGAACAGATTAGTTTTGAAGCCCGTAATAGTGAGTATGTTGACACCAAAAGTGGAGTAAGTGCTAGGACGAGTATTACTGCATTTGAAAACCTGTTAAGCACAGCGGAGCGAAGGGTTTTGATTTCTGGTGCAGATAAAACAACGGTCAGATTGAGTGATTTTCTAGGTGTAATTCCTGCAATTACGGGAAAGATAGAATTGGTCTATGAAGGAGAGCAAGAAGGTGTTGATGTGGTTGCTACTATCTTAATAGATGAAGCAGTTAAATCTATTTTCCCGGAATTCTTCCCTAAAATCGAAAAATTAGAGCGAAAAGACACTGAAAGCCCTTATGATGAAATTATTAACTGGTTTTTTGAAGGAGAAGGTTTTGAACTTATTGATGACTATACTGATGCAGAATATAAACGAGCTTTGGACAGTATACCACCTTTAAACCAATTAATTAAGGAGTCTAAGCCAGAAGTAGCAAAAACAGATAGTTACTTCTTAAAAGAATTGCTTTTATGGGGATTGGTATCTTACAAAAAACTAAGTAAGCACAGATTCTCTGAAGGTTTTCAATTTAAAGATCTTTACGGAAGTTTTATAAGCGGATTGTAGACGCTAAAATCCATAAAGAATAGAAAAACCCTGACTACTCGATTACTATCGAGAGCAGGGTTTTCCCTTTCATAGCAATTATTTCCAATTATAACTGGTATGCTGGTAAATTGAAAATAAAAGAACTTCCTTCTTTGGGCTTGCTCAGAACTGTAATACTGGTATCGTGTAAGTCCATTATTTTTTTTACGATTGCCAACCCTAAACCATAACCTTGCTTTTTGGTGCTTTTGTTCACCTGCTTATAACGGTCGAATATGAACGGTTGCTCACTTAATGGTATTCCTGTTCCAGTATCTGTGATTGAGATCTCTATTTGATTGTTTATATGATTCAGTGAAAGTTTTACCTCACCTTTGGGTTCTGTATATTTTATGGCGTTTTCTATTAAATTTTGTAAAGCTCTTTCAACAAGGCTCACGTCGGCATAGACCATACAGTTTTCTTGTGGATTGTTCAACTGTAAATCAATTTGTTTCTTTTCTGCCAATACCTTGAATTTGGCAATAAGATCATGGGACAATTCAGTAATTGAAAAAGGTTCTTTTACCGGTGTTACCTGTTCTGCTTCAAGTTTGGAGTATTCAAACAATTGATTGATCAGGTTCGATAGTTTATCTACGTTATCATGTGTAATTTGAAGGTATTCTTGTTTTTCGGTTTCGGAAAGTGTATCCTTTTTCATTTGTAAGGTCTCTATATATCCTTTCAAAATGGCCAAAGGGGTTCTCAGATCGTGGGAAACATTTGCAATAAGCTCTCTACGTAGCAGATCTACCGATTTCATTTTCTCCATATTATCAACAATGGTATCCGCCATTTCGTTAAAGGAATTTGCGAAAACTTCAATATCAGAATCTTTGGGGTTCTCAATTCTAGCCTCTAAATCACCTTCTTGAAACCTACGTACGGTCCCAGGCATTAAACGCAGGTTTTTAGTCAAGAACCATATACTTGGTGAGTGTCGAGGGATGCATG
>CAZYQR010000043.1:0-13393 GCA_964649755.1 uncultured Maribacter sp.
TCCCAACTTATAGTTTCATTCATTTTATCGAGATAAATTATTTAAATGCATAATACTCAATTTAAAAATAGCAAATTGGATTACAAAGAATTGATGAATTACTTTTAACTTTAGATTCAATTTAAATATTAATGTAATGGCCAATACACCAAGTAATATGTTACCTCTGGGCACTAAAGCACCATCATTTGAATTAATGGATACAAGTATTGACAAAACGCTAACACTCGATGTATTGAAAGGCGATATGGGCACGGTCATTATGTTCATTTGCAACCATTGCCCATTCGTAATACATGTTAACCCTGAAATTGCAAAAATGGCTAGGGAGTATCAAGGGAAGGGAATTTTATTTATTGCCATTTCTAGTAATGATGCTGTTAATTATCCTCAAGATGCACCTCATTTAATGAAGAAAAAAGCTCTTGAAGCTGATTACACATTTCCGTATCTTTATGATCAAACACAAGAAGTGGCAAAGGCCTATGATGCCGCATGCACTCCTGATTTTTATGTTTTTGATAAAAGCCTTTGTCTTGTTTATAGGGGCCAATTGGATGATTCGCGACCAGGTAACAGAATTCCGGTTTCAGGAATAGATTTACGAAAGGCTATTGAGGCCCTTCTTCAAGGCAACAAAATCAACCCAATTCAAAAGCCGAGTATTGGTTGTAACATTAAATGGGTTGCTCCCTGACTAAAAAGTTAGTTCTTATGCAGATTGATAAAAATGAAGCTCTGGCCCAGCTCTCGCAAATTGAATCCCCGTTCAAAACCCTTTTTGAACATGGCACTTTAACGGTTGAAGTTTACAAACCTGAAAAAGTCGATTTACAACAACCACATACACGAGACGAAGTTTATATTATCATTTCGGGAAGTGGCGAATTCTTAAACGATGGGAAGCGTACAACATTCAGACAAGGTGACTTTTTATTCGTACCTGCTGGTATTGAACACCGATTTGAAAACTTTACCGACGATTTCTCTACATGGGTCATTTTTTATGGCCCAGAGGGAGGTGAAAAGGGGTGAATTATATATCCGTTGTAATTATTTCACCATTCTTTACGCCTAAGCAATCCTTGAATATGCGCACAATGATGCTGACTATGCCAGGCATACTTTCCAATATTCTCTTTTATGGTTACTCTAATATTACCATCTGGGTGTAGATAGCATTTATCTAAATCTTCAGATGTTAAACCTCGCAACAAAAAAACCATTTTGGCATGTAATGCTTTTAAATAAGACATTGAAATTGCTATGGGTGCTGTTTTTGCATCAAATAGACTGCTCCATTCCTTTTCCTCATAGGCTTTGATCAATGGTTCGTCCTCAGTCAATGCCCACTTAAATCGTGTATAGCTATGATGATGACTATCGGCAATGTGATGTACCAATTGCCTAACCGTCCACCCCCCTGGGCGATAAGGTGTCTCTAATTGTTCATCTGATAAATGCTTTACTAGATTCTCCAAAGTTACTGGCAGCTCCTCTAAAATCCGAATCCATTTTGATACAATCCCCTGGGTTACTTGATCGGGATATATAAAGTGTCCTATAGGATATTGTAATTTGTTAATATCGATGTCTTCCATAGCCTAAAAATAGAAAATTTAATACAGTTTTAACCTTCCTCAAGTAACGTACAATTATGTAAACTATTAATTTTATAGGATAACTGATTAACAATTTAAAAACACAGAAATGGCAACAATTAGATTGGGCGATAAAGCGCCAGATTTTACCGCGGACAGTTCAATGGGAACTATTAATTTATATGATTATTTAGGGGATAGTTGGGGAATTCTTTTCTCGCATCCTGCAGATTTTACACCAGTATGTACTACAGAACTTGGTACAGCAGCTAAATTCAAAGATGAATTTGACAAACGCAATGTAAAAATGTTGGCTTTGAGTGTAGATGGTGTCGATTCACATAAAGAGTGGATTAAAGACATCAATGAAGTACAGAATACCACCGTGAACTTTCCCATCATAGCGGATGAGGACAAGAAAGTTTCTGACTTGTATGATATGATCCACCCGAAAGCTGATAACAACTTCACTGTACGTTCAGTGTTTATCATTGCTCCTGATAAGACAGTAAAATTAACACTTACCTATCCTGCCTCAACCGGTCGTAATTTTTATGAACTATTAAGGGTTGTGGATTCATTACAGTTAACCGCCTATCATAAAGTTGCCACTCCCGCGAATTGGGAACACGGTCAAGATGTTGTTGTAAGCCCGGCCATACCAACAAATGAAGCTAGAGAGATGTTCGATAAGGGAGTTGAGGAAATAAAGCCCTATTTAAGAATGACACCAGACCCAACAGTATAAATATTATTTTCCTATTATAGAAAATTATGTCATGTTAGGCCAAGTTGATTTATGCCTTAATAGGCTTAACCTAAAGATAACTTTCAAAAAATTACACAATTAAATTTTTTACGCTACATTTGCGCATTAATTAATTTTTAATATTTTTATTATGAGTAAAGGAACAGTTAAATTCTTCAATGATTCCAAAGGTTATGGTTTCATCACTGAAGATGGTTCGAACGAAGATCATTTTGTACACATTTCTGGCTTAATCGACGAGGTTCGTGAAGGTGATGTTGTAGAATTTGAACTACAACAAGGTAAAAAAGGATTGAACGCCGTTAATGTGAAAGTAGTTGACTAGGTAACGATTTTAACTTTTTTATATAAACCCCCGATGATATTCATTGGGGGTTTTTTGTTTAAGGAATATTCCTACTTTAAATTATTTTTATATATTTTTGTTTAACGTTTGGCACAACCTTTGGCCATTTTGGCAATCTTAAGTTAAACAGAACACATTCCCCCTTTACGAGTATTTAATCAAACTATGCTAACTTTTTTAACCATATTGTTTTCGCTTCTTATTATAAATATTGTACTCTTGCTTTTGAGTACAGGAGGCGCAAAAAACTAAGGATAAACACTAGATTTATCATTAATAGGTAGGGTATTACGGTTATGAACTGTTATATAAACAAACATAATGTAAACGCTTAATCTATTCAGTTATGCCTTCATTTTTTGCCATATTACTTTCTCTAGTTTTGATTAATATCATTTTATTCATTGCAAGTTTAGGACAACAAACCAAAAAATAATAGTGCTAAAACCAAACAAAAAAAGCCCCAGCGAATTGCCGAGGCTTATTATTTGTAGACTGTAGTATTATTTTTATTTGATTTCCATCAATTCAACATCGAAAATCAAAGTTGCATCCGGAGGAATAACACCCCCAGCACCAGCACTGCCATAAGCCAAATTCGATGGGATTACAAATCGAGCTTTATCACCAACTTTTAAAAGAGAAATTCCTTCATCCCATCCTGAAATCACTTGCCCAACTCCCAATGGAAAATCAATGGGTTCATTACGTTTGTATGATGAGTCAAAAACTTGACCATTAAGCAACGAGCCTTCATAATGAACAGAAACTGTTTGGCCGGTATTAGCTTTGACCCCGTCTCCTTTTTGGATTATTTTATATTTAAGTCCGCTTTCGGTTTCATCAAAACCCGCGGCAACCTCATCCATTTCAGCTGCTTGTTTCGCTTTTTCCTCGGCTATTCTTAGCTCTCCTGAACTTTCAAAAGTTTTGAACGCCTTCAAAGCATCCCAATTTTCAGCTTCATTTCCAACTTTAACAATTTCCAAACTTTCAATTGCATCAGATTGAGCTATTGCATCAACAATCTCTTGTCCTGCTTCGACATGTCCAAATATGGTATGCTTATTATCCAACCATGGGGTTGCCACATGGGTAATAAAAAATTGGCTTCCATTAGTTCCTGGGCCTGCATTGGCCATTGAAAGTACACCGGGAGTATCGTGAGTCAACTCCGGATGAAACTCATCATCGAATTTGTATCCTGGATCCCCAGTTCCAGTCCCTAAAGGACAACCACCTTGAACCATAAAATCAGGTATTACTCTATGGAATTTTAGACCATTGTAATAAGGCTCACCAGCAGCTTTAGCTTTATTTTCTAATTTACCTTCGGCCAAGGCAACAAAGTTACCAACTGTTCCAGGGGTTTTATCGTGTGTAAGTTTTACAAGTATTTCTCCTTTTGAAGTATTGAATTTTGCGTAGATTCCGTCTTGCATTTTGTGCTATTTTTAATGAGCGGCAAAGGTAGGGAATTTAGTTCTGAGATTAAAAATCAGTAGACACAAATATAAAAAGACATAGCATAAGACGTAATATTCAACCACATTCCATAGTATGGGTTATCCCTTAATTTTAGGTGGTTTTACAATACCATATTTATCAAATAGATAAATCAAACTGGTCATTGTAGCTGCGCCGAGCTCCAATTCTCGTTTGTTTACATGCTCGAATGTATCATTTTCTGCATGATGGTGGTCAAAATATCGTTGTGAATCAGGTCGTAGGCCCGCTAGTACCATTCGGTCATTTTTAAGTGGACCAATATCGGCACCGCTGCCACCGCGCACAAACATATGGATAAGATAAGGTTCAAATAGCTGTGTCCAACTTTTCACTTGTTCAAAATTAGCATCTGAGCAATCAAAAGAAAAACCACGTGGGGTAAATCCACCAGCATCACTTTCCAAAGCAAAGACATGATCTTCATTCTTGCTTTTTGCTACTTCTGCATATTTTGTGCCCCCTCGGAGTCCATTTTCCTCATTCATAAACAACACGACTCTTATCGTACGTTGTGGTCTATACCCACTTTCTTTTAAAAGTCTAAGAACATCCATACTCTGAACACAACCTGCACCATCGTCATGTGAACCATCGCCTAAATCCCAAGAATCCAGATGTCCACCAACGATCATAATCTCATTTGGGTATTTGCTCCCTCTAATTTCTCCAATTACATTGAAAGATTCAACATCTTCAAACAGTTTACAATTTTGTTTGAAGTATAATTTGGTGTTTGGACTCAATTTTAACGTTGTACTCAAAAGCTCTGCTCCATTAGTACTTATTGCAGCGGCGGGAATACGTTCCGATTCAGCAGCTTCTCCATAGCTCATTGAACCTGTATGAGGCAAATCGTCCAATCTTAAATTCATTGAACGAACGATTACGCCCACAGCCCCAAATTTTGCAGCTTCAGCCGCACCTGCGTAGCGCTGGTCAACGCAACCCGAATACGATTGAAAGGTACTTATCAGGGTTGGATCCATTGGTTTATTGTAAAAAACAATCTTACCTGTAATTTCTTCTTTTCCAAGTGTTGCCAACTGCTCAATTCCACTAACCTCAATGATATTTGCTTTAATTCCGTTCAACGGTGTAGCAACAGACCCACCCAATGCACAAATTGGTACATCGCTGGTTATCCCAGGAGCAGTTTCAAAATATGCGAATTCAGGAGTGCCACGTACCCATTTTGGAACCATTACAGGTTGCAACCAAACCCGATCAATACCTAATGAATCCAATTGGTTTTTCGTATACTCTACAGCTTTTTGCGCCTGAACAGATCCTGATAATCTGCCCCCTATTTGATTTGATAAATAATTGAGCCAATCATAGGCTTTACCTTTGGTCAAGGCAGCATCATAAATTGCTTTTATTTGTTTTTCATCGTTGGATTGTGAAAATCCGTAGCAAGTGGTCAATAAGATTATTAGTGTAATTTTTATAAACCTCATTCGTTTTCTAATTCCTGATTATAGCTTTCTAAATTAGCCTTTATTTTATCATCAAGCTCAGGTTCGGCGATATCTTTGTATTTATTTAACTCTTCAAGCAAAATTTGGGCAACTATAACCCTGGCAGCATTTTTATTATCTGCTGGCACCACATACCATGGCGCATGTGCCTTAGTAGTATTCTTTATCGCATCTTCATAATACTGCTGGTATTTGTCCCACAACTTGCGTTCCTTTAAATCGCCTGGAGAGAACTTCCAGTGCTTATGTTTCAATCGTAATCTTCTAAGTAATCGCTGTCTTTGTTCCTCTTTGGATAGATGTAGAAAAAATTTAAAGATAATGGTCCCATTTTCAGCAATGTGTTTTTCAAAATTCTTTATCTGCTCATAACGAGCATCCCAGAATTTTTGGTCAATATCTGAAACCTCATGAATGCCGGGTATATTCTCACCTAAAATATATTCAGGATGTACACGAGTAACCAAAACATTTTCATAATGGGTACGATTAAAAATACCGAACTTTCCTTTTGCTGGCAGGGCAATATAGTGCCTCCATATATAATCATGTTTCAACTCCAACTCGGTAGGAACCTTAAAGCTATGAACTACAACACCACGAACATTAAAATCTTTGAATACTTCACGTATTAGACTATCCTTGCCAGAAGTATCCATTCCCTGTAAGCAAACCAAAACACTATATTTACCATGGGCATATAGTGTATCTTGAAAATCACCTAGATCTTCTCGAATTTTTTCAAGATCTTTTTTTAATTCCTTTTCAGTAACTCCAAAATCCTCAAAAGTTGATGTCTTTCCGAGATTTATGCTAGTATCTGCTTTATATGAGCCTATATCTATGTTTTTCATGCCTTGAATATAAAATAATTTTATCGTTGAATTGCAGGATGTGTTAAAAAAGATGCCCGTTTAACTGCTCTATTCCCCATTTCATCCAAAATATGGGAAAGCTGTTGCGTTCTGTCGAAAAAAATGGGTTTGGAAGGCTACTATGAGTACTTTTACCGTGTATTATTCCCAAATTTTACAACAAACGAAATACCTACATTATGAAGTACCATTACTCAATACATATAATTGTATTAGTTTTCCTGTTTTCTTCTTTCAAGGTAGATAAGGCTTGTGAATATGCAGGTTCCAACATTAATTATGTTAAGACCCAGACCGAAAAAGCCATTGCTGTCGACGATATTAATCAAGCTCGATATTTTGCCTATAAGGCATTGAACGCCATTGAAAAATCCAAAAATCAATTGACGGAATGTGGTTGTGAATACGCATCAGATAATATTACTGAAGGTCTTTCGAACTTAAAATTAGCCATAAAGGCAACTTCTTTGAACAGTACCCGTATTTTGCTTAACAGAGCTTTAGAAAATACTTTAGGCGGACTTGAATCCCTTGCAGGTCACGAATTACATGACAGTAAGTATGGTAGTAATCTATTAGCTATGAATACGGTAGTCGCTAAAAAAGAAAAAATATCAATGAAGAAACCTGGTAAAAAGGAATTCGAAAGAAAAATTGATGTTTCTTTAGAAAAATACCGGGAATCCCTAAATAAAATAGTTAACACTGTTGATTGTAATGAGGCACAGGCCTTTGCAGAAAATATTTACTTACACTGTGAACAACAATTATTATTACCAAATCTTACTGAAGGTAAAAAATATTATAACCTCAAAACCAAGGATATTACAGCTGCGGCATTAGAAAAACTTAACGACTGTAAATAGTAAATGGCTATTTGCTAGCAAAGAGTTTTACATCTTCTTCGGTTACTTCTTGTCCTCCAAGAATAATCAATCGCTCCACAACGTTTCTTAACTCACGGATATTTCCTGTCCAATCATAACCTTTCAAGAGTTTAATAGCACTTTTTGAAAATTCTTTTGGGGCTATTCCTTGTTCTTCCACAATTTTACTCGAAAAATGGCTGATTAGTAAGGGAATGTCATCCCGTCGGTCATTTAAAGCAGGCACTTTTATTAAAATCACTGCTAGGCGGTGATACAAATCTTCCCTGAATTTATTTTCTTTTATTTCTTTATCAAGATCTTTGTTTGTAGCCGCTATTACCCTTACATCAACCTTTATGTCCTTATCAGAACCAACCCGTGATATTTTATTCTCCTGTAAAGCTCTAAGCACCTTGGCTTGGGCCGAAAGGCTCATATCACCAATTTCATCTAAGAATATGGTACCCTTATTCGCTGCTTCAAATTTTCCTGCCCTATCTCTTATGGCAGAAGTAAACGCACCTTTTACATGACCAAACAATTCACTCTCAATTAATTCAGAAGGAATGGCAGCACAATTGACTTCAATGAAGGGGGCCGAACTTCTTCGGCTTTTTTCATGTATCCAATGGGCAACCAATTCTTTTCCAGTACCGTTGGAACCTGTAACAAGTACGCGTGCGTCGGTGGGTGCCACTTTCTCAATAATATCTTTGATGGCATTAATTTCTTTACTCTCACCGATCATGTCATAATTCTTGCTGACCTTTTTCTTCAAGATTTTATTCTCTACGACCAATTCCTTTCGGTCCAAAGCATTTCTCACTGTGGTCAAAAGACGATTTAAATCCGGTGGTTTTGATATATAATCAAATGCACCCAAACGCATGGTGTTCACAGCGGTGTCCAAGTCACCATGACCAGAAATCATTATAAATGGAATTTCGGGCTTTATCTTTCGAGCAGCTTCCAGAACTTCAACACCATCCATTTTTGGCATTTTTATATCACATAATACCAAATCATAGTCCTTGTTTTTTATGGCTTCTATTCCCCTAAGACCATCTTCAGCTTCTTCTACTTGATAAGACTCACTCTCTTCAGAAAGTATCTTTACCAAAACCCTACGAATGGCCGATTCGTCCTCAACTACCAAAATCTTTGACATAATCCAATTTTTTAAATTCCTATTCTAAACCCGGTTCTAAAGTAAAAACTAGGGTCATCATTTAATGTAAAAATATCACTTCTATCCTGATTACGTAATACCCCTTCGTGAAATATAGTATGGCCAGCATAACCGTAGAACGACATATTTTTTGTTATGTTATATTGATACCCAATTGTAAATAGTGCTGCCGATGAAGAAATTGATGAAGCAATGCCTGTATTAGGTATAACGATGTTGTCCTGAAGATTCACAAAGTAACCATCCAGGATAAATTCTGTTTGAATCATATGTTTCTCTTTCAAATGATATTTTAAGCCAGTTTTAGGAACTCCCACAACATATGTCCAACTGGGGTGAAATCGTTTTTCATAATACACAATGGGTAAAGGTATTCTTAATGCTACCGTTGAATTGTAAGTAATACCCAAAACCAAGCGCATTGGTTTATCAATATTTTGTCTGTTCTTATAAGCACCAACAGTTACGTTAACTGAAACATCACCCTGCCCTAAGTTATTGGTCAAGGTAGATGAAAGCCTAGGTGTTGCGACCCCGATAAAACGCCAATCCTCATTATGCTTATACACATAAGCAAGGTTCAAATCAACCACATGAAGGCTTTTTATTCCCTTCATCTCAAGAGGATTATTATCGCCAAATTCCTGGGACAAATAATTATATTCGACCCCAAGAAAAATATTGTCTGTCTCTCGAACCTTTATGGGTATATTGGCCAATAATTTAAATCGTGAAAGTTCAGTATCAGCCTTATTCTTAGGCATCAACATATATTCTAACCTAAAGATATCCGCAGATTGTGCAGCAACTTGTGCAGTGAAAAAGGCACATATAAGTATACTTACAACTATTTTATCCCCAGCGATAAGCCTACCTCTCATTGGTTCTTGATATGTTGAAATAGATGAACATCTCTTTGAGGAAATGGTATTGAAATATTATGTTCTCTAAATTTGGCATCAATCTTATAACGAACTTCACTTTTTAGCTTAGGAGCAATAAAACTGTCTGTAATATATAAGTCCAAAGAAAACAATAGAACTGAGTCGCCAAAATCCTCAAATAGCACAAAGGGTTTGGTGTTTTTTAAAATGCCCTTTTGAATTTGTGCTATTTTATCAAGAATTCTTGTAACTAATTGTACATCACTCCCATAAGCCGCCCCAACCTTGATAGACTCCCTTGTCGTCTTATGGTTTTGGGTATAGTTGAAAATAATATCAGTAATGAATTTATGATTTGGGATTATCACAACCTTATCATCACGTGTAAGGGCTCTAACAGTTCGCAATTTTATTTCAAGAACCTTACCCACTCTACCATCGACTTCAATAATATCACCGACACTTAAAGACTTATCTACAATAATAAAAATACCCCAATTTAGAAACTCCTTTATGGAACCCCAGATGTCTTTTTCTATTATATCCTTTATTTTATTGGACTCATCCTGACTCATAATCAATATTTTATCCATTTAAATAATTCTTTATAAGAAGGTTTTTTACCATACATCAGAATACCTACCCTATAAATTTTTGCAGCTAACCAAACAATCCCAATAAATGTTATAATCAACAATAGAATTGAAGTTACTACTTCCCATAAGGGCACACCACCTTCACCAATTCCTCCTGGTAAACGCATAAGCATTACAATAGGGGATGTCAACGGAAAAAGCGAAAAACCAACGGCGATTGGCCCATGTGGATTACTGAAAACCGAAAAGAAACCAACGTAAATTGCCAACATCAAGGGCAAAATAATTGGAAATATAAACTGTTGCGTATCGGTCTCATTATCAACGGCAGCACCTATAGCAGCATATATTGAGCTATAAATCAGATATCCAAGAATAAAGTAAATCACAAAAAAGCAGATGAGCATAAACCAAGGTATTTTATAAAGCTCCTGTGCATATGCTTGCATTGTCTGATTGGGTGATGGTACTGGTGGCGCCATACTTCCCGCGATACCTGAGGTAATGTCAGCACCACCATTCAAGGCTGCAGGATCTATATTAAAAATCGAAAATGCAACAAATAAAAGCAGTGTTGCCGATACAATCCAAATAGCAAACTGTGTAACCCCAGCTAAAGATGTTCCTATTATTTTGCCCATCATCAGTTGAAATGGTTTAACCGAAGATATAATCACTTCAATTATTCTACTAGTTTTCTCCTCAATAACACTTCGCATTACGAAACCACCATAAATAATAATGAACATCATAATTAGATAACCAAATCCACCACCAATAATCGCTTTGATTTCATTTATTCCTTTTAGGTTTTGTTGCCCTTCAAATGTTTCAGTATTTATTTCATATTCAGTATCCATTGTGGCAAATTCCTTGGTAGAAACCCCTAAATCCTGTAATCTTCTTTCTCTTAACCTATCTTGGAATATATCTTCCAATTTGTCAATGACCATAGTACTTGGAGCCTCTTTTGAATAGAAATATGAATGCTGGGCTACTTTTTCAAGTTCAGTTTCATCTGGAATATGCAATAGACCATAATACCCAACTTTTGCAGTTGAATCCTTAGCAGCTTGTAATGTGATATTCTTAAACTGGACATAAGAGGTACTCTCTGTAGTATTAAAATCATTAGAGAAGTAGTTGCTCTCATTAAACACCCCTATTATTCGCTTTTCATTATCGTTTATTTTGGTCAAATATGCTATCAGCACGACCATCCCTACCATCAAAATGGGACTGAGGAAAGTCATGATAACAAACGACTTGTTACGAACCTTGGCCAAATACTCCCTTTTAATTATGAGTGGTAATTTATTCATTTGCATCTTTACTTTGAATGGTTTGAATAAATATTTCATTGGCTGAAGGAATCGTCTCAACAAACTCATTAACATTGGCCCTGTTCGCCAAAAAAGCCAGCATCGCTCCCGAATCATTGGTTGGTAATTGCACCGTAAAATCCAGTTGATTATCCAATGGATCGATTATAGATGATGTTACCTTGAACTTATTGGATAACTCCTTTAATAGCTCTTCTGCGTTTGTGACCTCTAAGCCCACTTTGAACATATTATTCTTATAAGCCTTTTTTATTTCAGATAATTTACCATCAAGAATTTTTTCAGATTGATGAATCAAGGCAATGTATTCACACAACTCCTCAACTGATTCCATACGATGGGTTGAAAAAATTATGGAAGTACCATTCGCTTTTAAATTAAGAATTTCATCCTTGATGATATTTGCATTTATTGGGTCAAATCCGCTAAAGGGTTCATCGAAAATTAGCAATTTGGGTTCATGGAGTATGGTTACTATAAATTGGATCTTCTGGGCCATACCTTTCGATAGTTCCTGTACTTTTTTGTTCCACCAATCACCTATTTCAAATTTTTGGAACCAATACTCCAATCGTTTTTTTGCTTCAGACTTACTTAAGCCTTTTAACTGAGCTAAATACATGACTTGTTCTCCAACTTTCATGCTCTTATACAATCCTCTCTCCTCTGGTAAATACCCAATCATGGCAATATGATGTGGCTTTAAAAGTTCACCATCAAAATATACCTCTCCCATATCTGGGTACATAATCTGATTGATAATACGAATTAAGGTAGTCTTGCCAGCTCCATTGGGGCCCAATAGCCCATAAATACTGTTTTTGGGGATTTCCAAGGAAACTTTATTAAGAGCGGTGTGTTTCCCAAATTGTTTGGTAACCTCTTTAGTGACCAAAATGTTGTTCATGAAAGCAATTTTGCCAAAGATATAGAAATGCTTTAAACTAAGAACCCCTAAAAAACAAAACCCACCCTTAATAAAATTAAGGATGGGAAAAAAATTGCTATGAAAAAGAAAATTAATATTGGTTTCCCAATATTAAATCAAATATACGTTTTTTATTTAATACACAATTCGTTATTCGTTAAGAGAACATATCTTTCACTTTTTCGAAGAATGACTTGTCGGATATCTCAGGTTTAGGCTCAAAATTATCATTACCGTTCATTCGTTCAAAAAATTCCTTTTGTTCTTTATTTAGCTCTTTCGGCGTCCACACATTAACGTGAACTAAAAGATCACCAGTACCATAACCATTAATACTCGAAATACCTTTACCTCTTAACCGCAATATTTTACCCGATTGTATTCCAGGCTCCAATTTTATACGCACTTTACCACCAACGGCATCAATCTCTTTAGAGGTTCCTAATACGGCCTCTGAGAAACTAATATACAAGTCATAGTGTAAATTATCACCTTCCCTTTTTAATGTTTCATGGTCTTGGGTCTCTATTGCAACCAATAAATCACCTGGAATTCCGTTTCCTGGAGCATCATTTCCCTTTCCTGGAACCTTCAATTGCATACCATCTTCAACTCCGGCAGGTATCTTAATAGAAACGGTTTCTTCATTCACTTTTAGGCCATGAATGTCTGCATCACTTGGTCTTTTATCGATGATTTGACCGCTACCGCCACAAGAACTACATGCTGCTGCTGTTTGCATTCTCCCAAGAATCGTATTGGTGACCTTAGTTACTTGGCCTCGACCTCCACAAGTACCACAAGTTTTGTATGTAACTCCAGCTGCCTGGATTTTTCGACGCACTTTGACCTTTTTTTCAACCCCATTTGCAACCTCTTCCAAATTCAATTTAACTCTTATTCTCAGGTTACTGCCTTTTACCCTTCGTTGGCCACCGCCACTAAATCCGCCGAAACCACTAAAACCGCCTCCACCAAATGCACCTCCGAAAATATCGCCAAATTG
>CAZYQR010000044.1:0-13185 GCA_964649755.1 uncultured Maribacter sp.
AGGCATAAGCTCTTTTTGAACCTCCCATATCAGGGGATGCAATTGTGAGATTATCTAAGCCAAGGTTTTTCAGATAAGGTAAAAAGAGGGTTGATGCAAATAGGTGATCCACTGGTTTTTCAAAGAATCCTTGAATCTGATCCGCATGCAAATCCATAGTTATAATCCTTGTTGCACCCGCTGTTTCCAGCATTTTTGCCACCAATTTAGCTGCAATAGGAACTCTAGGTTTATCTTTTCTATCTTGTCGTGCCCATCCGAAATAGGGCATCACCGCAGTTATATGTCTTGCCGATGCTCTTTTGGCAGCATCAATCATCAATAACATTTCCATGAGGTTTTCTGGACCCGGGTGTGTAGAACCAATAATAAAGATTCGAGTACCTCTAATAGATTCTTCAAAAGACGGTTGAAATTCTCCATCGCTGTAGCGCGAAAAGCGAATTTTACCGAGTTCCATACCATAGGCCTTGGCAATTTTTTCGCCTAACACCATACTTTGAGTGCATGCAAATATTTTTGGCTCTGGAACTTGATATGGCATAATTAAAATATTGAGTCCTTATAGACTACGGAAGTGCCTGTTTTCTAAGGAGGTGCAAATTTAAAAATTAATTTGAGTTGCTAAAGGATAAATGTTTATATTTTTGATGGGGAAACCAAAATATTTTTTAGTTTTGTAGTCCTATTTTGCAATGCTCGAGTGGCGGAACTGGTAGACGCGCTGGATTCAAAATCCAGTTCCTTTGGAGTGCGGGTTCGATTCCCGCCTCGAGTACAAAGCCTTCAACATTTGTTGAAGGCTTTTTTTGTTTCAAAAGGTCCGTACGTTTTTGGTTTAAATTATTTAAAACGTATTTTTAATACAAATCGAATTCAGTATGGGAACAAGAAGGAATTTTCTTGAAAAACTAACAATTTCAGCAGTAAGCTTACCAATTTTGTATGGACCAACAAGTCTTTTTGCTGCCTGCGAACAGCCTTATACTGGCCCGGTATTAAGAGTCGCCATTATGGGCCTTGGCAGTTATGGTACTCGGGTTGCCAAAGCAATGGTAGACTGTAAACGGGCAAAATTAGTCGGAGTGATCAGTGGCACGCCTTCGAAAATCACTAAATGGCGATCCGAATATAACATTCCGGAAAAGAACTGCTATAACTATGAAAATTTTGATGGCATAAAGGATAATCCCGATATCGATGCAGTCTATATCATTACCCCAAACGGACTTCATTGTAAGCAGGCTATTCGGGTTGCGAAGGCAGGAAAACATGTAATTTCTGAAAAGCCTATGGGAATCAATGCCAAAGAAGGTCAAGAGATGGTTGATGCCTGTAAAGCTTCCGGTGTAAAACTTTTAATCGGATATCGCATGCATTTTGAGCCAAAGACTGTCGAAGTGATTAGAATGCGAAAGGCCGGCGAATTCGGCCAGCCCAAATTCTTTCAAGGTCAATCAGGATTTGTGATAGGCAATCCAAATCAATGGCGATTAAACAAAGAATTGTCCGGTGGTGGGGCCATGATGGATATTGGTATTTACTCCATCAATGGTGCACGTTATATGCTGGGAGAAGAACCCATCTGGGTTACTGCACAAGAGACCAAAACCGACCCGGTAAAGTTCAAGGAAGGTATTGATGAAACCATACAATTTCAAATGGGATTCCCTAGTGGGGCAGTGGCATCTTGCTTATCAACCTATGCCATGAGGCATTTAGATCGCTTTTTTATGACTGGTGAAGACGGATGGGTAGAAATGAAACCTTCTACGGGTTATGGCCCCATTAAAGGGCGTACCCATAAAGGTGAATTAGCACAACCACATATCACGCATCAAACCCTGCAAATGGATGGTATGGCGCAACTAATTTTTGAAGATATTCAACCAATAGTTCCTATTGATGGGGAAGAAGGTGTAAAGGATATGAAAATAATTGATGCGATTTTCTTAGCAGCTAAGACAAGTGAAAAGGTGATGTTGTAAAAAAGCCTATTTCTCAACACTGATCAAAACCGCTTCGCAACTTTTCAGGTCAGAATTCAGAACAATATTCTCTGAAGTCTTGCCATCTGATATCTCAATAGCTACTGTGTTTGGAGCAAATTCACCCAGATTGTGTGCATAAAGAAACAAGTCGTTCTTTTTAGAGGGATCCAAAGTAATTTCAATTGGTTTTTTCCTATACGTCAATAGGTGTTTAGAAATTACAGTAAATCCGTTGAGGTAAATGGAGACGATATCGCCATCTTGTCTTCCATGGTCCCAAACACTTATTTTTATTTTTTCGTTTTTAAAAACCAACTCTTTCACATAAGTGATGTTCCGACCATCAAAATCCATTCTTTTGGGTGCGATTTGAACTTTCTTGGGAGCCTCTTCAATTTTTTCGGGAGTCGTTTCAACGCTTTTAGGAGCTTCTTCTACTTTTTTAGGAGTTTCTTTAACTTTTTTAGGTGCCTTTTTAACCCGTTTGGGTCTTTTAACTCGTTTAGGCGCTTCCGTCTTGGTTTCTGGATTATTTTTAGCGGCGTTCAATAATCTTGATTTTTCTTTTCTAGCGTCGGATATTTTATTTCGGATGGAAAAATAAGGAGTTGCGAATTTGGCAATTTGAAACTTATCATCGGGGAACAATTCAATCCCCACCACCTGATAATTATCGCCAGAACTAATATTCTTAGCCAAAATAATTCCACTTACTTCCCCCGTGTTCTTAAAGGTTCCTAGTTCTTGGACCACCATATCATCCTTTGCAAGAAAAAAGCGAATTGATTTTGAATCACCAATGTTCATGGTATTCCATTCCAATTCGGCAGCTTCGGGTATCTTCCAAATAGTACTGCTATTAGGTGATGTAATACCTATAGATGATTTCAGGATACGGAATTCTTCGGTCCCTTCATAAGTATTCAGACGAGATGAAGTAATAGCGGAGTTGAATGAACTAACAAGTTCGTTATTCGTTGGTGTAAAATCAAATCCATAGGAATGACCTAGCGTCAATTGACACAGCATTAAACAGCAAAGAATAAAAATAGCTCTCATTAGTAGATTCGAATACCCAGTTTAATTGGCGAAAATCAATAATCAAAGGTCGTGCCAATCCCTATAGTAACGAAAATTCACTCCAAATATTTGGTATACCTCTTATTATTTACGCGGATACTTGGTGTAATGGATTTCTTTGTAGTTTTAAGTATAGTATTTTAGCTGTAAATGATGTTTAAAGCGAATATCAGAATGAAAAAAGAAGACCTCATTGAATGTCATAAAAGAATTGCCCCATATATTCATAAAACTCCTGTATTGACCTCACGGTTATTGAATAAAATGGTTGGCGCAGAGCTTTTTTTCAAGTGTGAGAATTTTCAAAGAATGGGCGCCTATAAAATGAGGGGAGCCACCAATGCCATCCTGCAACTGACCAAGGAACAAAAAGGCATGGGTGTGGTTACCCATTCTTCGGGCAACTTTGCACAAGCTTTATCTTTAGCCGCAAATAGTTTGGGGGTCAAAGCCTATATTGTAATGCCTTCATCGGCTCCACAAGTCAAGAAAGATGCGGTCAAGGAATATGGTGGGAAAATCTTGGAATGTGAACCAACATTAGAGGCGAGAAACGCAATGGCAGATCGGATTCGGTCTGAAACGGGGGCTACTTTTATTCATCCCTCCAATGATTTGAATGTGATTGCAGGGCAAGGTACTGCCTGTATGGAGTTGTTGAAAGAGCACCCGAATCTCGATCTTGTGATTGTACCCGTTGGTGGTGGTGGACTCATTGCTGGCACAAGTCTTGCTGCCCATTATTTTGGGAATAATTGTAAAGTCATAGGGGGGGAGCCTTTTGCAGTTGATGATGCGTATCGCTCACTCCAAAGTGGAAAGATAGAGTTGAACAAAACGACCGACACCATTGCAGACGGACTCAAAACCCAATTGGGAGACAAGAATTTTCCTTTGATCCGAAAGTATGTGAATAGCATCATTCGGGTAACAGAAGATGAAATAATTACCGCCATGCAATTGGTCTGGGAACGAATGAAGATCATCATTGAGCCTTCAAGCGCAGTGGCCTTTGCAGCTGTATTGCGTGAAAAAGAAAAATTCAAAGGCAAAAAAGTGGGTATCATCATTTCAGGCGGAAATGTTGATTTAAAAAACCTTCCATTTTAATAAAATAACATGCTTAAATATCGATTTTTAGTTTCATTGGTTCTTTCTTTTAGTATTGCAATTTCATGCAAGGAAAAAGTTTCAGAAGAAGGGAGTAGCGTTAACAATGAATTGGTTGATTCGACACTCACATATGCTTCGTATACCCCAAAACCGAGTGACCGGAGAGTTTCAAGGGCCGATTATAAAAATAAATTACAAGGTTTTTGGCTAGGACAGTGCATTGCCAATTGGACGGGATTGGTCACCGAAATGGACAAAATCGGGATACCGACCAAAGACGGGAAAGGTGCAGGATTTTATACGAGTAAGGATTGGGGTCAGCCTGATCAACCCAATATTTGGGGTTCTAATGATTTGTCTGCTACTATAGACTTTTTATATGCTGCCCAGGATAGCATATGGGGTGCCGATGATGATACCGATATTGAATACATCTATCAAAACCTATTGTACAATAACAAAACCAGTATGCTAACTGGGGAACAGATCAGGGAAGGTTGGTTAAGACATATTAAAAAGGAAGAAGAAAACTTTTTATGGGTCTCGAACCAAACCGCATTGAACCTAATGCATGAAGGTGTGGTGCCACCAATGACGAGTGACCCTGCAACGAATCCTGATTATGATATGATTGATGCGCAATTGACCACTGAAATTTTTGGTTTTTTTGCCCCTACACGACCTGACGTGGCTTTGAAAATGGCACATTTGCCCATACAGACCGTAGCTAGGAAAAATGCAGAATGGATTTCAGAATTCAATGTGATCATGTATTCCCTTGCGCCTTTGGCGGATGAAAATAAATCAACTAAGGATAATCTAAAGTGGATGACCACAGCGGCCCGAAAACGACTTCCTAATGATTCGTATTCGGCAAAGATGTATGATTTTGTTTTGGAAGAATATCAAACGGGCGCGACTTGGGAAGAAGCAAGGGATGCGCTTCATGAAAAATATCAAATTAGACAGGAAGATGGGTATCTGTGGGCCACTAAAGATGAGGTGTGCAATGGCTGTTTTGCTGCGGGCATCAATTTCGGGGCAAGTATCGTTAGTTTGTTATATGGGGAAGGCGATATTAAGGAAACCATCAAAATCGGCGTCTTGGCCGGTTGGGATTCTGATAACCCAACAGCTACTTGGGGCGGACTTTTAGGTTTTATGTTGGGCAAGGATGGTGTCGAAAAAGCATTCGATAAAAAATTTGCCAATACGTTCAATATTCATAGAACCCGTGTTGGTTTTCCTAATAATGGCATCGATACTTTTGAGGACATGGCAAAGATGGGCATCTATGTAATAGATAGGGTGGTGCAAGAACAAATGAACGGCGGAGTCAATCTTGAGAAAGACCTTTGGTATATTCCCAATATGGACCTTGATATTGTACCCGGACAATAACCAAATCACTGCATATTTTTTCTAAAAAGTAGTATTTCAGCAGCTTTTAAAATCCTTTGAACTAATATGTAGCTTTGTTCTTAGGTGTTAGCATGGCTTTTGTTGTTTAAGTAGTATAAGGATAAAATAATTTGATTATGAAAACAACATTACTTATTAGGGAGATTTATTTAGAAGGATTTAGAAATTTGGGACATATGATCATCAAAAACTATTTCAGGGCCTTTGCATGGTTCAGTTTTGTACTGTTCTTTATAGTACTGTATGCTTTTATTTATAGGGTAGCTACAGGATTCGCTTTTGATTAGGGCATACATTTTTATGGTAACGGAATTCTAGAAAATCATAAAGAAAATAATTGTAATTTGGTTTTTGAATAGAAGTAGAATTTAGGTATATCTTGATCGTATGAAAAGATTTAAAGCATTGGATGTTTTTCGAGGACTGACCATTTGTTTAATGATAGTTGTGAATACGGCAGGGGATAAGAATTTTACTTTTTCGCCATTGCTACATGCTAAATGGCATGGATTCACCCCGACTGATCTGGTTTTCCCCTCCTTTCTTTTTGCCGTAGGAAATGCCTTTGCATTTGTAAAAACCCGCTGGGGGGATAAATCCTTATTCGAGGTTTTTGGAAAAATTTTAAAACGAACGTTGATAATTTTTATACTGGGATACCTCATGTATTGGATCCCGTTTATGTCGTGGACTGATACTGGGGACCTTGCGTTTGTCCCTTTTAGTGAAACTAGGGTATTGGGGGTGTTGCAACGAATAGCCTTATGTTATTTTATAGGGGCCATCATGATCTATTTTTTAACGAATCGTCAACTTTTTATAGGGTCCGGAATCATTTTGCTTGGCTATTGGTTATTGCTCTATGTTTTTGGCGATTATACGTTGGAAGGTAATTTCGTAAGAATAATCGACCAATTTGTTTTGGGGGACAGTCATTTGTATGAAGGCAATGGTATTCCTTTTGACCCGGAAGGTTTGCTGAGTACCCTACCGGCAATATGCAATGTAATAGCAGGGTATTTGGTTGGAAAGTATGTTATCGAGGGAGGAGTCGATTTTAAAAAACTGTCTAAAATGCTAATGGCCGGGATTGGTTTATTAATCTTGGCGTATGTATGGAATTTAAGTTTTCCGATAAATAAAAAATTATGGACAAGCTCTTTTGTTGTTCTTACTGTAGGGATGGATATCCTCCTCCTTTCAGTGCTGATTTACTGGATAGACATGGTCAAAAAACCCCTGAATTTTAACTTTTTTGAGATTTTTGGAAAAAATCCATTGTTCATTTATCTCCTGTCTGAATACCTGGCTATAGGTGTGCTCTTTGTGAGAGTAAATGGCGAACAGTCTTTGTACCGCTACATTTATGAAAAAGGCTTCAGTTGGATAGGCCCTTATTATGGGTCCTTTGTTTTCGCCCTGGTTTTTATGCTTCTATGCTGGTCTGTAGGGTGGTGGATGAACAAGAAAAAAATATACATCAAGGTTTAGGTGTATTGGCTATTCAAAAAATCACTTAAAACACATCGTTTTCTTTACTACAATTTCAAAACGGGAATAACACGTTAAATAATTATTATTGGAAATAATCCAAATAATAGGAAATATTCCATATATTAGCTTTCCTTTTTTGGATGGCAAATAAGAACATTAGCTATCCCTTTTTAGGATAGCTATGAACAAAACCATACTTCATTTAGATCTGGATACTTTTTTTGTATCCGTAGAGCGACTCTTGGACAGCGAGCTGCAAAACCGTCCCCTATTGGTGGGCGGCACCAGTGATCGTGGCGTAGTAGCTGCCTGTAGTTATGAGACCCGTGGTTTCGGGGTGCACTCTGGCATGCCCATGAAAATGGCACGGGAATTATGTCCCGAAGCGGTGGTCATTAAAGGTAATGCAGGCACCTATAGCAAACATTCCGATATGGTTACCGATATCATCAAGGAACAGGTGCCCCTATTTGAAAAATCAAGTATCGATGAGTTTTATGTCGACCTCTCGGGTATGGATCGCTTTTTTGGTTGCTACCAGTATGCTTCCGAACTGCGACAAAGAATCACCCAAGAAACAGGCTTACCTATTTCTTTTGGACTTTCCGTGAATAAAGTAGTTTCTAAAGTGGCTACCAATGAGGCCAAGCCCAACAATCAGTTAAAAGTCGATTTTGGCTACGAGAAACCTTTTCTGGCACCATTATCCATTAAAAAAATACCCATGGTGGGTGATAAGACCTACCAGACCCTCCGCAATTTGGGATTGCGAAAAGTAAGGACGGTTCAAGAGATGCCGATGGACCTTATGCAACGCGTGTTGGGTAAAAACGGGGTCGTGATCTGGAAACGTTCCAATGGGGTGGATAATACCCCCGTAATTCCTTTTTGTGAACGCAAATCGATCTCCAATGAACGCACTTTTGATAAGGATACCATTGATGTGGTAAAACTGCGGGGCATTCTTTTGGCAATGACCGAAAATCTGGCCTTTCAATTGCGCAGGGGTGAAAAATTAACGGCCTGCATTGCGGTAAAGATCCGCTACTCCGATTTTAATACCTATACCAAACAAATGCGTATTCCGTATACCAGCGCCGACCATATTCTCATTCCCAAGATTCTGGAACTGTTCAAGACACTGTACAACAGAAGATTGCTGGTGCGCTTAGTGGGTATTCGCTTTAGCCATTTGGTATCGGGCAATTATCAGATCAATCTTTTTGATGATACCGAAGAGGCGTTGAACCTATATGCCGCTATGGATCGTATGCGAGAACGTTACGGGGATAAAAGTGTGGTGCGAGCTTCGGCCATGGGTGCCAGGACCATTGGTAGAATGCACAATCCGTTCAACGGGCAACCGCCGATTGTATTGGCGCATCGAAAGCAATAAAAACAGATATGAGACCGCTGCGCTGATAGAAGTTAGCACCTAGACTAAGGTTGGTACGTAATGAGTAAAAAATAATAATCCCAGAACTGTAATTATGAATTTTAAATTGTGTGAAAATGTCGATTCGAAGAGATTGCTTCTCCCGCTTATCATCGGGATCGCAATGACGTCTTCACGAGGAGTTCGCGACGAAGTGATTTGTTTGTTCGGAACACGGAGGAGTCTGAAACCATCAACCAACAACCGCCGATTGTGACACATCGAAAGCAATAAAAACAGATATGAGACCGCTGCGCTGATAGAAGTTAGCACCTAGACTAAGGTTGGTACGTAATGAGTAAAAAATAATAATCCCAGAACTGTAATTATGAATTTTAAATTGTGTGAAAATGTCGATTCGAAGAGATTGCTTCTCCCGCTTATCATCGGGATCGCAATGACGTCTTCACGAGGAGTTCGCGACGAAGTGATCTGTTTGTTCGGAACACGAATCAAGAAGCTGTGCTTATGTTAGGTAGCATCAAACACCCAACATCTAATGTCTAACATCTAAAATCTAACGTCTAACATCTATTTAAACTGTCACACATATTACAGCATGCGCTTCGGAACTTTTTCCGAACTGGCACTCCTGCAATTGGCCCAAGAGAACCATGTAACCCAATTGGCCCTGACCGATATCAACAACACTTCTGCCGGACTCAATTTTGTACGTAAGGCCAAACAATTCAACATACGACCTATCCTCGGCATCGATTTTAGGAATGGGGTAGATCCATGTTTTGTGGGTATTGCCAAAAACAATGAAGGCTACCAGGAATTGAATGCCTTTTTATCATGGCATCTGCATAAAGAGGAAGAGCTACCTGCCATTGCCCCACATTTTGATAATGCCTATATCATTTATCCCTTTGAAAAAGTATTGTTCAATGACCAGATTACCTTTTCTGATGATGAATACATCGGTATTTCGGTTACCGATTTGCGGCGATTGCCTTTTTCCAAGTTGGTGGAGCTAAAGACCAAATTGGTGGTATTGCAACCCGTTACTTTTAGGAACAAACGCGATTTTAATGCCCATCGTCTCTTGCGTGCTATTGACAATAATGCACTGTTGAGCAAGCTTCCCCAAACGGAGGTGGCTTCTGAGGACGAAAAGATGTTCCCCATCCAGAATCTGGCAGCGGCCTTTTCAGAATATCCTTTTATTTTGGAGAATACGGAGAAGTTGATGAACTCCTGCAGCATACATTTCGATTTTTCAGAGGGGCGCGAACCCCAAAACCAAAAGACTTATCTAAAGACCAAGGAAGAAGATGAAAAACTGCTCGAGGAACTGTGCCAAAAGGGTATGCCGTATCGCTATCCCGAAGTGAATGAAACGATTTTGAATCGGTTGGAGAAAGAGTTGACCCTCATTAAAAAGATGGGGTTCGTATCCTATTTTCTCATTAATTGGAATATTGTTTCCCATGCCCAAAAGAAGGGTTTTTTCTATGTGGGTCGTGGCAGTGGCGCCAATAGTATGGTGGCCTATCTGTTGCGGATCACCGATGTGGATCCCATAGAGCTCGACCTGTATTTTGAACGCTTCATTAATCTGTACCGGGTAAATCCGCCTGACTTTGATATCGATTTTTCATGGCGGGACCGAGAGGAAATGACCCAATACATCTTTGATACTTTTGAGAATGCTGTGCTTTTAGGCACTTACGTTACTTTTAAGCATAGGGGCGTAGTACGTGAGTTGGGTAAGGTATTCGGACTTCCAAAGAGCGAGATCGATCTATTGTCTGATGGGCGGTACCAACCCTCAAGGCTGGATGAGGTTTCGCGTTTGGTCTTGAAGTATGGCGAGTTGATCAAGGGCATGCCCAATTATTTAAGTATTCATGCTAGTGGTATTCTGATCAGCGAGAGGCCCGTACATTATTTTTCGGCTACCCATTTGCCACCCAAGGGGTTTGCCACGGTACTTTTTGATATGGTCATTGCTGAGGATGTGGGCTTGTATAAATTCGATATTTTGGGGCAGCGGGGTCTGGCAAAAATAAAGGAGACCTTGGAAATCTTGGAAGAGAGCCGCCCCGAGGAAGCCTCAAAGTTCGATATTCATGATATCAAAGCATTCAAGAACGACCCCAACATCAATGATATGATAAAGACCGCCCAGTGTATGGGGTGTTTTTATGTAGAATCGCCGGCCATGCGTATGTTGCTCAAAAAATTGCAGGTAGACAATTATTTGGGCTTGGTCGCGGCAAGCTCCATTATACGTCCTGGGGTATCTAAAAGCGGAATGATGCGAGAGTATATTCTACGGCATCGCAATCCCGGTAGGGCAAAGGAAAAAGCGCATCCGGTGATGTTGGATATTATGCCAGAGACTTATGGTGTCATGGTCTACCAGGAAGATGTGATAAAGATGGCCAACTGTTTCGCAGGCCTAGACCTTGGCGAGGCCGACGTATTGCGCAGGGGTATGAGTGGTAAATTTCGTTCACGCGAAGAGTTTCAAAAGGTAAAGGATAAGTTTATAGACAATTGTCGGGAAAAGGACTATGACGACAAGCTCATCTTTGAGATCTGGGACCAGATTGCCAGTTTTGCCGGCTATGCCTTTGCCAAGGGGCATTCCGCTTCCTATGCGGTAGAGAGTTACCAAAGTCTTTTTTTAAGGGCCTATTATCCGTTGGAATATATGGTGGCGGTGCTCAATAATGGGGGTGGTTTTTACCGTGCGGAAACTTACATTCATGAGGCCCGTATGTTGGGGGCCACCATTCATGGGCCCTGTGTGAACAAAAGCCAACCCGCTAACTGTATTTATGGCACGCATTTGTATTTGGGCCTTATGTATTTAAAGGAGTTGGAAAGCCGTGTTATGGAACGCATTCTAAAAGAAAGAACAACAAACGGCATTTTTACCTCCTTGGCCAATTTTTTGGATCGGGTAATCATCTCCATAGAGCAGGTGAGCATTCTTATTCGCATTGATGCCTTCCGGTTTACCCAGATCAATCAGCATGAGTTGTTGTGGCAGGCACATTTGTTTCTTTCCAAGGGGATGTTGGTAGAGCACCCAAAGCTGTTTCCGCCACGGCATCAAAAGTTCAGCATTCCCAAGATGCATACCACCGATCTCGAAATGGCCTTTACCCAATTGGAACTCTTGGGTTTTTGCCTGTGTAGCCCCTTTGAGTTATTGAAAGATCCACCTAAAAACGACCATGGCAGTAGGGATTTGGAACGCTATTTGGGAAACCATATCGATATTTACGGCTATTTGGTCACGGTCAAGAATACCAATACCCATAACGGAAAGCGCATGCATTTTGCGACGCTGTTGGACCAACAGGGGGCGGTTTTCGATACGGTCCTTTTTCCGCCCGTGGCTGCTAAGTACCATTTTAGGGGCAGGGGCGTGTACCGCTTTTATGGCAAGGTGGTAAGTGAGTTTGGTTTTTTGAGTATTGAGGTGATCAAAATGTTGAAACAGGACTATGTACAGGATCCCCGTTATGCCGATATGAAAACTGCGAATAAGGTGTTTAAGGAGAAAGAAAAAAGAATTGAGAGTTAAGTATTGAGACTAAAATGAATCCTTCTAAAAAACTATCCAACAAAAATATTATATTTGTATATATAAAGTATATATTATGAAAAAGGTGAGAAAATTGATTGATCTAGATGAAGCGGTACTCCACATCTTGGATCAGGAAGCAAAAAAACAAAAACGTTCCTTAAAAAGCCTTTTGGAATACACTATAGAAGAAACAGCCCGCAGACTTGAATCCCCTTCCGAAGAATACAAAACCATGATGGATTCTATGTTGCACCGATTAGAGAAAGGAGAGGTCAGCTTTGATCCAATCAATGAAATAGAAAAGAAATATGGCATATAAGGTCCAAATTTCAAAAGAAGCACAAATTGAGTTAGGTACTGCTGAATGTTATTTTAGACTAAAGAATTTGGAACGTGATTTTTTGTCTGATTTCGCTAGGCAACTTCAGTTTTTAAAGACTACCCCCACATCTTTCCAGGTCAAGTACAAGACAATTCGTATTGTACAATTTGAAAAGTTCAATTACTCCATACATTATGTTATCCAAGACAAGCAAGTACTTATATTGCGAATATTGAATCAAAGACAAGATTTTTAAACACAATCAGGGTCAAACTGGTCGACCCATCTTCGTTCTTCGACGTAGCCTGTCTTGAGCGCAATCGAAAGGCTCAGCATGACACTCTCAAGATGACATAGAGGAAAACCTCAATATTCAAAAAATCCTGAACACCAAAAAAGTTAAAATTAATAGTACTACATAACCTTATCCATCATTTTATCTTATAATTTTATAGGGTATCAAAATTAAAAATCATGGAATTAACCGCTGAAAATGTAAAAAAATCAATCAAAAATGAAATCGATGATTTAGAAGGAACATGGGAGCGTCTCAATATTGCTATTGAAGAGCGTGTTAAAGAATTGGAAGCTGAAAAAAAGGCGGGAATATCACCGATTCCAATCATTGAATTTGAGGATGTTCTCAACAATCCCGAAGCGATCAACACGGAGAGAATCAAAAAAAAAGGTTGCTTAATCATAAAAAATGTATTCCCACAGGACATGGCAGAAGTCTGGAACTCGGAAGTGAAAGACTATCTTGAACGCAATGATTATTTGG
>CAZYQR010000045.1:0-7159 GCA_964649755.1 uncultured Maribacter sp.
TGTTTTTTCTCTAGTTTTTACTGAGCTTTCTGGCATATTAGTCTATAAAAATCATCAAGTGAAATACCGGTGACTAAATTTTATTATCAGGAAAGTGAATTTTATATCTGTCCACAACATATGCCTGTTATAATCCATAATCCTCAAGAATTAGTTGGTTTATTGGATGGTGTAGATAAATTGCAGGGAGGGTAAAAGGAGTCAGTAGTCAGTGAACAGTTAGCAATGAACAATGAGCAGTGGTCGGTAGTCGGGAGGCAGGAGACGGGAGTCCGAAGACGAAAGTGGTTAGTCCTTAGTCGTTTGTTGGAAGTTGATAGTTGGTGGTCCGAAGACGGTAGTCAGTGAACAGTGAACAGAAGGCAACCGTGAGTGGTCAGTAGTCAGTTGATGGTTTATAGTTGATTGCAACATCACTGTCCCTAACTTCTTTACCAATGTGCTTCTGAAAGATTCGATGAAATATGGGTTTCATAAATCCGTTTTATTTGCCCCATTTGTTCCAAGGACAATGGGGGTAATTCAGCCGCATGAATGTTCGAGAGCACCTGATCTCGACTTGATGCGCCGGGGATAACACAACTGACTTCAGGATACATCAAAATCCATTTAAGGGCCAAAGCCGATAATTTCATTTCAGTACCAAGAATGCTTTTTATTTCTTCAACAGCTTCGAGACCTTTCCCATAATCCAATCCCGCAAAGGCTTCATTATTACTAAAGACCTCCTTGTTTCTGATGGGGGCACGATGGTCATCTTTGCCAAAAGTGGTTGAGGCTGAGAATTTTCCGGTTAAGAGTCCACTCGCCAATGGTACTCGTGCCAGAATACCTACATTCTTTTTCTTGGCTTCCGCAAAGAAATGCTCTGAGGGGAGTTGCCGTAGCATGTTGAAAATAATCTGTACCGTGGTCACATTTTCATATTCCATGGCTTTCAAAGCTTGATCAACGGTTTTAACGCTTACCCCAAGATGCAATATTTTACCTTCCTTTTTCAAATCATTGAACAAGTCAAAAATTTCTGGACGGTAATACGTTTCTGTGGGCGGACAATGTAATTGAATAAGGTCTATGGTTTCCAGTCCCATATTCCGCAAGCTATCCTCAACATAATTTCGTAATACTTTGGTTTGATACCCTTCGTCGGTATGGGGAGAAATTCTACGGCCGCATTTTGTGGCCACATAAATCCGTTCCTTGCGGGAACGTACAAGGCGACCAACGGCTTTTTCACTTTCGCCATCGCTATACACATCGGCAGTATCAATAAAATTAACGCCATTCTCTATTGAGGCATTCAATATGTCATCTGCATTAGAGTGACTGAAAGGGTTCCCCCATTTTCCTCCTACCTGCCATGTTCCTGTACCAATTTCCGATATTTCAAATCCCGTTTTTCCGAGTATGCGTTTTTTCATAATTACAACTATTTAATTCAATTAGGTAAAGGGACTTGGCAAGATAAGAGCAAAAGCCTAACCATCAACTGACGAAAATCATTGAGTATGCTATGTAGTAAATTGAAACCTCTTTAATTCTTTGGATACTGCTCTAATAGTTCTATGAATATACCCAGGTCTTTTTGGGTATCCATATAGCTATATTCACCGCCGTCCCAGCCTCCTTTTTGTGCCTCAATATATCCCTTCTCTTTAAAAAGGTCCACATAGGTTTCTCCCAACCCCTGTACATGAAAAGCGGCATGGTGTACAACAGCCCCGTTTTTGGCAAGCACCTCTTTCCAATGGCTGTTGGCATCGCCATAGGGTTCTATGAGCTCTATCTGTATATTTTCCAGGGATATAAAGGCCAATTTGGCCTTGGCGTCGGAGAGCATGCCCCTGTAATGGGTGGGATTGTCCTCATGGCCAATGGCATTACTTATTTCAGGTCGTTCAACATCGGTCAATACCTCCATCCATTTGTCGAGTGCATGTTCAATATCGGGCACAACAATGCCGATATGGGCCATTTTGCTATTGGGCAATACTCCTTTTTTAGGAGCTACAGTTCTGTCTGCGACAAAGGCCATTAGACCAATGCACATTAAGACTAAAAGTATATTCGTTTTGTTCATGGTTCAATTATTTTATAGACTTAAAGTTAGTTGCTTTTATACAATAATTCATCAACATCAGTTTGTAACTCCTCATAGGATTCGTAACTCCCGAATCTAAATTTTCGTTGTTCCCCTTTGATGATCAATGTTGCGGGCAAGGCCCCATACCATGATTCATCAATTTTATCTGTCCAGATTCTATAATTTTGATCTTTAAGTACCATTACTTCCGGGACGATGCCATATTTCTGTACATAGGGGTAAATATGGGTTTCCAATCGCGTTGCCTTTTCCAAACTGACCAATAGAATGCCAACATTCTTATTGCTGTATTCGGCATTTAATTTGTTGAAATGCGGCATCTCTTTAATGCATGGTGCGCAGGTGGTTGACCAAAAATTAAGAACCAATACATCGTGGTCCCCAGCATCAATTATGGCTTGAAGCTCTGAAAAGGTTTCCAACACTTCAATAGTGGCATTTGGATTGGTTTCAATGGGCTTACAGGACAGTATAAAAATCGTAAAACCAGCGGCCACTAGGGGTAAGGTATATTTCATACGTATAGCGATTGTTGTAGATGCGTAACAGGTTCAAAGCATTGCCAAACTACTGCACTACGTTGATCGTTGGAACCATAGTAATTTTGGATTTCACCGAATTGGAAATTAAACATGCCCGTTCTGATTTTTGTAAGACCCGTTCTGCCCGTTCACGGTATTTTTCGTCATTGATCGTTACCGAGGGTTCCAAAAGAATTTCGGTCATTAAAAATTTTCCATCCACCTGTTCCAATTTCCCTTTGGAGTTGCAACTGAAATTTGAAAACTCCAGTCTGAAATTTTCCGCTATGGCCAAAAAAGTGGTCATCAAACAACTGCTTACTGCAGCAGTGAACAGATGTTCCGGGGACCATATACCCGGTATTCCTTTGGCAAACTCCGGCGGGGTCGCAACTTCGATACAACTGCCTGCATTGCGGTTCAATTCTGGGGAACACATAACCCCCTTGCGGTCTTGGTTCCAGTTTACATCTACGTTATAATAATGTGGTTCCATAGTATTGGGTATTTTAATTGTTGTATTATCCGTCACTAAAAGCATGGCGAACAACACTGCAAGGTACGGGTATAAACAATATTTTTAAGTAACAAAAGTCACAGAAAATGGAGCGCGTTTTAAATTTTAAATGCCAGTTTCAAAGTTCAGGCATGCAATTGTGGGTTGAGCTAAGTAAGGCTTGTTTTATGGGGCATTTAATGGTTAAGCTTAAGCCCGTATGCTGTCAAGGTATCGCCAATCGCTATGAGTTCTTTATAACCCTCTTCGTCAAGTTCTGTATTGACGATTAAGATCCGCCCAAGATTGGTCGTAGGATCAAAAAACATATGGGTAGAGACCCCTGGGTCACCACCAGAATGACCAATTTGACCATTTGCCCGAAAGCCCATAAAAATACCAGAATTGTGCTCGTCGCCAGAGGGTTCTTCACCATCTTTATTACTATAATGAGCAGCATTCAACTGCTTTTTAAAGAGTTCGGAATAACTATCGGCCTGCAACAAAGTGCCTTTCCCCATAAATCCTTTCATTAATTCATTGAGGTAGACCGCCAAATCGCTGCTTGATGTAGTGAAACCACCATCAGGATAGGTAATCAAAGAATATAGCGGGAATGCTGTTTTGGTATCTTCATATAAAACGGAATGGTCTTCCATATGTATCATATCAAAAGACCAACCGGAGGCGGTCATTCCCAATGGGTCTAAAATATGGGTCTGGGTGAAATTGGGCAATGGGGTTCCTGTGGCTCCTTCCAATACCTGTGCGGCAAGGGTAGCGGCTACATTGGAATATTCATAATGCATGCCTGGGGGGGTATTTAAAAAGCCATCTTTTTGATACCATGCGCCTTTGTCAGAAAGTATCTTTTCCAGGAAGTCCGGCAAGGGAATACGGGTCTCTGGTCCGTTGAAATAATCGGGTATGTTGACCACTGTAGTGTCTATATCTTGTATGGGGTCTTTCATCACATAGGACATTCCGTAATAATCGGTATCCAGAATTGAAGAAGTGTGGGTAGCCAAATGGCGTATGGTGATAGGTACGTCAGGGTAGTGCGGATTTTTTACCTCATAGGGTAAATAGTTATTGATGGGGTCATCCAAATTTAACTTTCCTAATTCCTGCGCTTTGAGCAAGGAAATTCCAATAAACGTCTTGGAGATAGAGGCAATATTCTGTACCGTGTTTTTGGTATAGGGTTTCTGGGCAATTATATCGGCTTGGCCAAAACCTTTGGTGTACAAGATGGTCGAATCATTGACAATGGCAACAGAAAACCCATTGATAAAACCTTGTTCGTGGATCTTATTAAGCGCCGCGGTTAAAGAATCAGTTAAACTAATAAACTGTTCATCTACTTTCGTCTCTTGTTTGTTGTTTGTCTTGCACGCGAACATCAATACCAGACATACTACCACGATAATTTTATTCATACTGCTCTCTCTCTCTGTTAAGAACGTGAATATACGGTATAAAAGATTTGGGCATCAATTTGATGTAATACTGCAGGAACTAAATTTTCTAGCTGTGCCAATAGCATGGTATATACATTGGTCTCGCCGAACTTGCCCGCAAGAAGTGCATAATGGTCGCTATCAGCCAAAAACAAATGGCCCAAGTCAGCCGAACTAATCTCAAAGGCTATTTGTGCCTTGACCTTGTTCTGCAAATGCAAGTTTAGCATGTCTAAATCGAAAAAGCATACCTCAGGGTTTTAGTCCAATTGTTGCTTCGTCGGTGGGCATAACGATTACCTAACTTTTGCCAGTGCCGATAACCAGGACCTGATCTGACTAAATAGTGTAAATTTTTCGATGACCCGTAATTGCCCATTAAAGCCCCATTTATCCCTTTCCTTTGGATTGTTGAGCATTGTTTTTAACGTATTTGCCAAACGGGGAATATCTGTAGGGTCGCTGTTTATTTTTCCATTGATATCGTGCTGCACCTGAAACCGCAATCCTGCAGCACCCGAGACCAAGACCGGTCGCTGTTTCCACATAGCTTCGGTGGCCGTTAACCCAAACCCTTCTTGAATGGAATTTTGGACGACGATATTCGAAAAGCGTTGTAGGGCGTTTACAATCAATGCATTTTCTTTGGGATTGTCCAAGGGTAGCAGTAGTATGGCAATATCATCCTGTAGTTTGGGATCAATGCTTTTGTACTGCCCGATCAACTCGTTCAACACTTCCTCTCCTTCAGGATCGTCAGATACATACGCAGGATCGGGTCCACCCAAGATCAGTCGGGTCGCTTTAATTCTTTTATAAGAGACGCTTGAGTTATCTTGCGACGCTTCATTTTCCCTTTTCATCAAAATAAATGCGTCCATCAATTCCTTAAAACCTTTTAGCCGGTCCCAACGGGAGATTTCGGTAATAGTAGGCCTGTAAATAATATCCAAATTACTATGATGGTTTACGGTGTTAAAGCTGCCATCAGGCATTACACGGCGTGCCTGATGTTTGTAAAATTCGTAGAGCAAGGGTTCACGGCCATTGACGATTCCTCCTTGTAACAAAATGCTGATGCATTTGTCTGTATGTAGGGCCCTGTTCTTATGGCTCAAGGGATCGATCGCAGGTGGTATAATGGAAGTTTTGTTCTTCAATTCATCAGGAACATAGGAGGGAAGGCTGAAAACGAAGTGGTCGTAAGAATCATAGTAGGTCGATAGAAAGGACCATACTCCTTTGGTGGTTTCATTTTGCTCCTCCAAACCAATATGACATCGCCATATGGTCTTTACATTCCGCTTTTTGTTGATCATGGCAGCGAGTGGCATGGGTTGTGGATCATGGATTACTACCAGGTCACCATCCTGTATTGCAGCAATGGCCTTATCTGCGTTCTGTGCATTTACTTTTTCGAAAATGGCGCGATCCCCGTCGGTGAAGATACCGTCGCCACTACCATGTATGGCGTTATGGATTCTTTTGGTCAGATTGAAAAAAGCCTGTTCGCTTGCTTCAATGACCATCCACTCAATCTTTACACCAAGGGAGCGCATGATCCGCATTTGACTGGGAAGCATCTCTGCCACACCACCACCAGTTGCTGTTGAATTGATCATCCATATGGTACAACCTTTAAGGTCGACAACGGATTGTTTTGTGGTTTCCAAAAATTCGTCCACCAAATTAGTTAAACTACCATACGCTTTGTAGTCCTCTATTTTTGCGCCTTCCTTTACTTTTATTTTTTGCATGCCTTGATTTGTTTAAGTATTGGTTTGTTAAAGTTAATAAGATTACTTTGGATATGTTGGTAAATGTGGTAAAAAGGAAGTTACAAATTTTGAGTACTATTTAGTAAGTGGCAGGGTTTTAAAAAAATCCCAAATAACATCACAGGCCACGATATCGCGATTGGTCTTCCCAATCCAGCGTTCCCCCAAATATTGTTTGCCCCCGGGCCAGGTATGTCCACCCTTATTGACGGTGTACAATATCAAAGCTCCTTCTTCTTTGCAATCGGAGTATTTGGTAACACTTACCGTGGTGCCATCATCAACAGTATCAGGCAATTGCATCGTATTTTCTTTAATCTCACAGCCGTTTTTATCTTTCCAGAACTCCACAATTTTATCCGTGGAAACGATTTCACCCCTTGTTTTCCGAAATACCTTGATTTGGCCACCATCATAAGGCACCAAAGGGTCATCGGTACCATTCATTACCATTACAGCCACGGGTTTCTCAGGCATACACTTGGGCAGATAATCTTTCGAAAGGGATGCCGTTAGGATAGCGCCACCCCGAAATATATCGGCACGATCACACAATAATCGGGACGACATAAAACCACCATTGGACATTCCTGTCGCGAAAATTCGCGTAGCATCTATCTTGTGCTTTTGTTTGAGTTCATCTAGGATGGCAATAATAAAGCCCACATCATCAATATCTTCTTTCCATGCCAGTACATCCTCTAATTTGCGACCGTCGTTCCAATTTTTGTTTATGGCATTAGGGTACACCACGATGAAGCCGTCGCGATCTGCCAATTCATTGAATCTTTCAAAAGTGA
>CAZYQR010000045.1:7259-13006 GCA_964649755.1 uncultured Maribacter sp.
TACACCACGATGAAGCCGTCGCGATCTGCCAATTCATTGAATCTTTCAAAAGTGATGCCAGGTGTGCCTTTGGCCGTACCGCCACCACCATGTAGGTGAAAAAGTAAGGGAAGCGGACCATTCATTTTTTCTTTTGGTGGTAAATGCACGATATAACCACGCTCACGACCGTCAAACTCTATCCTGTGGGTATGGTCATTGGTATTGAGACCGCGCCCAGGAGCACAGGCATTGAAGTTCAGTCCTAGCACTGTTAATAATCCAAAAAAAAGTACAACTAAAGATTTCATGATGTTATTTTAATCAAAAGGAAGCAAATTTGGTTCCAAAAGTGTTTTTTTGGCTTTTTGGGAATTGAAGATATCAAAATCATAATGGGATTGCATCAATCCTTTAAAATCATATTTCAATTGTGGGAATTCAGCGATGAATCTTTTAAATTCAGTGGTCTTGCTTTTTAGCATAAAATGATACACGGCTTTCACTGCGGCAACGGTCAAGGTGGTATTGTATTTGTCGTTAGCCCCTAAGTGGGTGACAAAGGCCACCAATTGGCCACAAATATTCTTGATGGCCTGATCATGTCCGTATTTCCCAATATGGATATAAGCCAGACGTAAATGCGCCTCGTGACTAAATAGGGTAGGGTCCAGCTTGCAGGCTTTGAACTGTTGTTCAAATTGAGTATCGCTAAGCTCAAAATGACTTTTCATAACGCCCTACAATTTACGGTTAATATCCGATTGCCCCGCCATCAGGTCTGGAGGAGTCTGCGGCTCCTGTAAATATTTTTTTCATGGGGTCATAGGTAATGCCCATCAAAGCACCCAAATTACTGTATTCTTGCATCGTATGCCCCATTGCTTCCAGTGCTTTTCGGGTATCGGGAGATAACAGGTGTTGCTCGTAGATGATACGGTCTGGTAACCACTGGTGGTGTATTTTCATGGCTTCTATGGCCTTGTCGACACGCATATCATATTCCAACACATTAAACACCGTTTGGAAAACCGTATTGATGATGGTTCTTCCGCCAGGGCTTCCAATGACTAAATAGGGCTTGCCATTTTTGCCGACTATGGTGGGAGTCATGCTCGACAGCATTCTTTTTTCGGGGGCCACCAAATTGGGAGCCGTACCAATTTGTCCGTTACTTTTGGTAATCCCGGGTTGTGCATTAAAGTCGCCCATTTCGTTATTGAAAATGAAACCCAATTCTGGCGAGCCCATTTTTGACCCATAGCTATACTCCAAAGTATAAGTAAGCGAAACGGCGTTTCCGTCCTTGTCCATCACTGATAAGTGGGTAGTACTATCCCCATCGTACAACTGCCCAAATTTGGTAGTATCACTAACCGATGCTCGGGTCATATCAATCGCTTCAAATCGTTTTTTCGCGAATGCCTTTGAGGTCAATTTTTCTAGGGGCATATTTAGATTGAAATCAGGGTCTCCCAAGTGCTCGGCACGATCTGAAAAAGCCCTACGCATGGCTTCGGCGACCAGATGCACATATTCGGTGGAGTTGAACTCTATTTCCTCAAAATCGGCCTGTTCCATTAAATTCATCATTTCAACAAGGGCAACACCGCCAGAACTAGGAGGGGGCATGGAATAGATATCATAATCCTTATAAGAACCTTTGATAGGTTTGCGTTCTATAGCCTCGTATTTTTTCAGGTCTTTTTTAGTGATGATGCCTCCATTTGCTTTCATCCATTTGGCAATTTTTTTCGCGACTTCACCTTTGTAGAATCCGTCTTGGCCTTTATCTCGAATCAATGCTAAAGTGTTTGCCAATTGGGGTTGTTTCCAGTGTTCATCGGGTTGCACCACATTACCTTTGTCGTTTCGGAAATAGGCGTCCATGAAGTGATTTTCGTTTCCTTCTTTGGTGAAATGTTCAGCGGCAGCAAAAAGTGACCAGTTGAATGGAAATCCGTTTTTGGCTTGATCAATGGCAGGTTGCACCAAATCGACCCAAGGGAGTTTTCCGTATTGTTGATGTGCTTTGTAGAGTCCGGCTACTGTGCCAGGGACCCCGATTGCTTTTATGCTATTATGGTTGCTATTGCCAATTAGGTCCCCGTTGGTATCAAGATACATATCATTGGTTGCGGCCAGAGGGGCTTTTTCACGAAAATCGATGGTTGTTACCTTTCCGTCGGCATTCATAAAAACAATGAATCCGCCACCGCCGATATTTCCCGCGGAAGGGTGGGTCACCGCTAAGGAGAATGCCGTTGCTATGGCAGCATCAACAGCATTCCCCCCTTTTTTTAATATGGCTATCCCTGTTTCGGAGGATAAGCTATTGGAGGAGGCTACCATGCCGTTTTTGGCATAGGTTTGGGCGTTGATTTGGGGAATGATGAGGGTTAATGCAAGGAGAAAAAGATAGAAGCGTTTTGAATTCATATAGTTGTTGGTTGATGCTTTTTTTGTTGGGTGATGAAGATAGGGATTTTATTTTTTGGTGGTCACCCTTTGTTCTTTGAGTGAGATGGTTTCTGTGAGTTTTTTATTGTTCATTTTCTTTGAAAACCCCTCCGCCTGTCGGCACCTCCCCTTGATAAGGGGAGGACCAATCACCTATTTTGTTATGATTTAGTGTCCCCTCCTTTTTCAAGGAGGGGTGGCCATAGGCCGGGTTTGGTTTACTTTTAATCTAATTTCATGATTATTGATTGCATCATTTTCAAGATCTATTTACCTTAGCAAGTTCTATGAAAAATATACTTACGCTTATTATTTTACTGTCTTCACTGGCACAACTACACGCCCAATTGGAGAACGATAAGGTCTTGCACTTTGGCGCAGGGGCATTAAGCGGAGCGGCCGGTGCATTTATTGCAAGTGAACTTTCGGATGGTGACAGAGCTTGGACTTATGTAGGAGCCGTGGGTACCAGTTTATTGGCGGGTCTGGTCAAAGAAACCCTGGATAAAGAGGATAACAATGCTTGGAGCAACGGCGATCTTGCTGCAACTGTTTTGGGAGGTGTTACTGTAGGAGTGACTATAGATTTGTTTAGGGGTAAAAAAAGGCGAAAGGGGAAAAGGAAAACTATATCACCATAGGAACTTCCATAAGTAATATCTTGGATGCGCTTATAGATTTAAAATCAAACTGGTCCACATCCCAAACGCCATAGCCATCCCTTTTGCCCAAAAGCTGATCGTTGATTTCGACCTCACCTTCCAAAACAAAAACATAGATACCATTACCTTTTTTCTTTAGTGTATAAGTCGCTTTGTTTCCAGTTTCAAAATCGCCCAAATGGAACCAGGCATCTTGGTGTAGCCATACGCCTTGATCTTCGGGATTAGGTGATAAAATCTGGTAAAACGTGTTTTTCCTTTCAATCTCCCGAAGGGAAATTTGGTCGTATCGGGGTGCCACATCTTTTTTGTTCGGAATAATCCAGATCTGTAAAAATTTTACGGGTCGATCTTTGTTTTTGTTGTACTCGCTATGCTGAATACCCGTACCTGCACTCATCACCTGAACATCGCCTTGTTTTATAATTGTGGTGTTGCCCATGCTATCCATATGTTGCAGATCGCCTTCAAGCGGTATGGAAATGATTTCCATATTGCGATGTGGGTGGGTGCCGAAACCCTTGGCCTCGGAGACCACATCGTCATTGAGTACCCGTAATACCCCAAAGTGCATACGTTCAGGATTCTGATAGCTGGCAAAACTAAAGGAATGATGGGAGTTCAACCAACCATGGTTGGCATAACCCCTTGTTTCGGCTTTGTGTAATACTGTTTTCATTCGTGTCTCAATTTTGGATCTGGTCAATTTTAATTGCCTTATTTACTGTAATCGATTTTAATGATTTCACGAATTCCTGCTACATATGGGGTAGGTGCAATTTTGAAACGATTGTCGAATTTATCACTATTAAACACATAGTCACGGTCATATTGATAGAGCATTTCAACCATTTCTTTCATGATGGGCATAAACAATCCAAGAATTCGTACTAGAAATTTTGGAGCCACTTGATATTTAGGTGCTACTCCCATTTCTTGGGCTATGGTCGTTATCCATTCCTTACCGGTAAAAGGGTTTGCCGCTGTGGGCAAATGCCAAGTTTGGTTAAAGGCGTCATTGGTATTACCTAGCATTGCGGTAGCTTTTCCGGCATCACGTGTATAAGTGAACGAATGTTTGCATTTGATAGAACCCATCCAATTAGCCTTTTTGCCATAAGCGAAATTTTTAAAGACCGTCTCCCGAAGCATTCCGTTTCGTTCAATTCCAGGACCATAATAGTCCGCACAACGGGCTATGAGTGCAGTAAGTTTTCCATTTTTGACTTCATCCATGATCATTTGTACGAGCTGCGCCCTGACCTTGCCTTTTTTACTGGGGGGATTATTGGGAGTATCTTCGGTCATACCATCTAAATGGTTTGCATCATACATATAGATATTGTCAAAAAACACCAACTTGGAATTATGTTGCTTACAGGCAGTAATTACATTTTGCATGAATTTTGGCCAGGTCTTTTGCCAAGTTTTGGCACTGTAGGGAAAACCAATGGTCACATACACCACTGAAGAACCTTGTACCGCATGGTTGACTTGTTCACCATTTAAAAGGTCCGCCGAAAGTATTTTATCTGTAGCATTGACTTTTTTTGGATGGCGACTTACCAAGCATATATCAGTTGTGAATTCAGTAAGTGATTTTGCCAATTCTGTTGCAATGATTCCCCCTGATCCCAGTATTGTTTGCATAACATGATTGTTTATGATTGATGAGGTCGCTAAAGTTACCAAAAATCGGACTGCAGTGGATAACCAACGGAAAAAGATCATCAAATTATCGTTTCTTTGAACAATGGAATCAAGGAAGTAACGCAAATTACCATGGATACAAAACCAATTGAATTCGTTGACAGGATTATTAAGGATTACAATTATTAGACCCAACAACTTTAGCAGATGTTCTATTTTGCCATAGATATTTTAGGAACCATTGCCTTTGCCATTTCAGGCGTTCTGGTTGCGATGGAAAAGAAACTCGATTTGTTCGGGGTACTTATTATTGCATTCGTGACCGCTGTTGGAGGAGGAACCTTACGCGATATGCTCATAGGAAATACCCCAGTGATCTGGATGCGCGAATCGGTTTATATATTTACCATATTGGGAACTGTGATTTTCGCCATCTTGTTTGTGAAGCAACTAAAATTTTTGAGAAAGACCTTATTCTTGTTTGATACCATAGGCATTGGATTATTTACCATGGTAGGTATTGAGAAAGGACTTTCTGCTGAATTATTACCAATAATGTGCATAATCCTGGGAACAATCACAGCTTCGTTTGGAGGTGTGATTCGGGATATTCTATGTAATGAAATACCGGTTATATTCCATAAAGAAATCTACGCCACAGCCTGTATTTTAGGAGGAATTTCTTATTTCCTTTTGATTCAATTACCGATTGATGGTGCCTATGCCTATATCGCCGCAATACTGATTATTATCTTGGTTAGGATATTGGTAGTGAGGTTTCATATTGCCTTACCAAGTATTTACAGGTCGCAAGAAAAGTAAAGAATCAAGTACAAGGATCAAGTTCAAGTATCAAGTTCAAGTATCAAGTTCAAAGTTTTAAGTATTCGGTATTTGTAGTTGAGTACATTACGTTTATAGCGAAATTTTTATTATTTCCATCAACCATCAACCATCAACCATCAACCATCAACTAATCGACCACTTCAGCTTTGA
>CAZYQR010000046.1:0-13003 GCA_964649755.1 uncultured Maribacter sp.
ATGGGGATTTTGTTAGATTCCAAAACATGACCATTGGCTATAATGTTCCTCTTACAGGAGAGGGATTGTTTCAATCTATGAGATTATCAGTAACAGGACAGAACTTATTCTTGATTACAGATTATTCTGGTCTTGATCCGGAGGTTACTGTAAATACAGGAGATTTAGATTCTGGCGTGCCTTCAAGAGGAATCGATTGGGCCGCATATCCTAATCCAAGAACAATTACTTTCGGAATAAATGCATCATTTTAAATAAAAAAATTGTAAATCATGAAAAGAATTAATATCAAATTTTATTTTTTAACGCTCCTATCGGTGATAGCGCTGAGCTCTTGTACCGATTTGGAGATTGAAGAAACCGATTCTCTTATCAGTGAAGGTTTCACAGGATTGGCCGATGCAACATCGACCGTTGATGAATTATATAACAGGATAAGAGGCCAATATGCGGATCAGGGTAACTATTTTGCACTTCAGGAAGTAACCTCAGATGCCGCTATAGTACCAACCCGTGGTACGGATTGGGGTGATAATGGCCAATGGTCAAGCTTACACCAACATCTATGGACTCCTGAGCACGTTTTTGTGATTGCTGTATGGGACCAGTTTAACGGAAATCAGTTGATTGCATCACAGGTTTTGGATTCTCGTTCTAATCCAACTGCCACAAATGTGGGAGATGCCAGCTTTATCAGAGCTTTTAGTATGTATACTATTTTGGATTATTACGGTCAGGTACCCTTTAGAGATGTTACCTTGCCTTCATCATCAGTGCCTGAAATACTTACAGGCGAAGCTGCAGTTAGCTTTATCTTGGCCGATGTGGATGTGGCCATTTCCAATCTTCCTAGTGTAAGCGCCGGTAGCGGTGATGCCAATGGTAGAGGCAGCAAAGCAGCAGCAAAATTTCTTAAAGCCAAGATTCTTTTGAACAGACATATCCTTAACGGTTCAGGCAGTCCAGATTCAGCTGATATGTCTGCAGTTATTGCATTGGTTGATGAAATTGCGACAGAAGGGTATGACCTTCAGGCCGGTTATTTTGAACTATTCAGGGATGCACCCGATAATGAAACTATTCTGTCTTCTACCTCTGAAGTTAGTAACCGTATTTTTAATGGATTACATTACAATTCTACCTCAGAAGGAGGTGGAGGTTGGAATGGCTTTGCTACTATAGCAGAATACTACGACCTTTACGAAGGTGATCCAAACTCCAATAGAGTTGATTTGGATCTAACTCCACTCGATGGTCAGGAAGAGCGTAGAGGTGGTGTTCCAAACGCTGGTTTACCTTTTACAAGCCGTCCTGGAACTACTGATGAAGGAGGTTTTGAATTAAGCTCCAATGTTGGTAACGGGTACTTGGCCGGGCAACAATATGACTTAGATGGTACTCCACTAAAAGATAGAGCTGGAGCACCCTTGACCTTTAAAAAAGATTTACTTGATGGTGACGGTAATCCCAGTATTATTAACAATGATGAGACCACAGGTATCCGCGTCATGAAATACGCCCCTAGATTTGGCGGATTTGTCAATCATGAAATATTATTTAGATATGCTGATGCCCACCTAATGAAAGCTGAGGCCCTAATGCGAAGTGGTGGAGACCCAACTGCCTTGGTTAATGAGCTAAGAACTATAAGAGGCGCTACACCTTTAGGTACTGTAAGTGAGCAAGATCTTTTAGATGAAAGAGGACGCGAACTGTTTGCTGAAGCTTGGAGAAGAAATGATTTAATTCGTTTTGGCCAATTTACAAGAGATTGGATATTTAAAGCACCTGCTTCTATAAACGACACCAAATGGAACTTGTACCCTATTCCTTCTAGTCAATTGCTTGCAAACCCTGCTTTGATTCAGAATCCAGGGTATTAATATCTAGCATTTTTCAATACAATTAAAAAGACCGCTTTCTAGCGGTCTTTTTTTTTCCTTATCCCAAGCAACTAGCATAAATGAACAACTTAAATAACCATTAGTTATGGTTTTATTGGGTAAAAACACCTAATTTGTCATTTCCTAATAAAACCAACCAACTAAATTATGACAGCAGCTTTCGGATTTTGGGACTATTTTATTTTCATCACTTACGCATTTCTTATTCTAGGAGTTGGTCTTTGGGTATCCAGAGATAAAAAAGGGCACCAAAAAAATGCAGAAGATTACTTTCTAGCCAGTAAATCATTACCATGGTGGGCGATTGGGGCCTCCCTAATTGCTGCCAATATATCAGCAGAGCAGTTTATTGGCATGTCCGGTTCAGGATTTGCTTCAGGATTGGCCATTGCCTCGTACGAATGGATGGCAGCATTGACTTTAATTATTGTGGGTAAATATTTTCTTCCCATATTTATTGAAAAAGGATTATATACAATCCCAGAATTTGTCGAAAAACGATACTCCACCAATCTAAAGACGATTTTAGCCGTATTTTGGATTGCACTTTATGTTTTTGTAAATCTTGCGTCTGTACTCTATTTAGGCTCATTGGCACTGGAGACCATTATGGGTATTCCGATGATGTATGGCGTAATAGGACTCGGATTGTTTGCGGCTGCCTATTCGCTCTACGGAGGTCTTTCAGCTGTAGCATGGACTGATGTTATCCAAGTTGTATTTTTAATTTTTGGTGGTTTGGTTACCACTTATTTGGCATTGAATACCGTATCTGGGGGTGAAGGGGTCTTTGCCGGGATTAAAACGGTGTATGAAGCTGCCCCTGATCGGTTTGTCATGATTTTGGATGAGTCTAACCCCGAGTATAAAAACCTTCCCGGCATTGCGGTATTAGTAGGAGGCTTGTGGGTTGCTAATTTATATTATTGGGGATTCAATCAATATATAATTCAACGAACATTAGCAGCTAAATCGCTGAAAGAAGCCCAAAAAGGAATTTTATTGGCTGCCTTTTTAAAATTAGTGATTCCATTGATTATTGTTGTCCCAGGAATTGCAGCTTATGTCATGATAAATGATCCTGAAATCATGGCAAGACTTGGGGATGCGGGTTTACAAAACCTACCTTCTCTTGACCAAGCGGATAAAGCATATCCTTGGCTCTTGCAATTTTTACCAACAGGAATGAAAGGTGTGGCGTTTGCAGCACTAGCTGCTGCTATTGTTTCTTCCCTGGCATCTATGTTAAACTCAACTTCCACCATTTTTACAATGGACATTTATAGACAATACATCAACAAAAATGCTAGTGATAAAAGCACTGTGAATATGGGTAGAATTTCAGCTGGTGTAGCTTTGATCATAGCATGTATAATGGCTCCCTTATTAGGAGGTATTGATCAAGCATTTCAATTTATCCAAGAATATACCGGTATTGTGAGTCCTGGGATATTAGCTGTATTCTTATTGGGATTGTTTTGGAAAAAAACCACCAACAAGGCAGCCATTGTGGGAGCGTTATCTTCCATTCCCATCGCAATGTATTTTAAAATAGCACCAAAGGGGATATCTACAAGTCCATTCTTTGTTGATGTACCCTTCATGGATCAAATGGGATATACCCTTATATTGACCATGATCGTAATTATTTTAGTCAGTCTTGGCCAACACAAAGGGGCAGATGATAAAAAAGGTATTGAAATAACCAAAGGCCTATTTAAAACTAATCCGTTATTTAACATTGGTTCTTTTGCCGTGATGATAATTCTGGTTGTCTTGTATTCCCTTTTCTGGAACTAGTAGGTAGTACCCAATCAAAATAAAAAGCCTGACCTTGATAAATTAATATCAAGGACAGGCTTTTTTCCTCATCACTATTTAGAAAAACAAAGGAACATCAAAAAGTTATCATCACGAAAACGTTATAATAACCTATTTGAAGCCCTAAGCGCATTTACATTTTTACCCTACTGTTTTTAATTCAGGATATTACTTAATAGCCTAATCAAATACTTTATCGTTGAATATGTTAATTTATTGATTTTATCCCTTAATATAAACAGTGATTTATAGGATGAAAACAGATGATGCCGTATTTTTGCAAAATCTTGATTATCAAAGGTCTTATATTGTAAAAATGCAAATGTATTAATGGTCAAGGGTTTATTGATTTTGCTTCAAATTATAGCATTCAACATAAGTGTATTTGATAGCATTTATATGCAAATCGATTCTATTATTTGAAGAGTAAGAACAGATAGAAAAAATGACAAAACAAAGAATTGAAAAGCACTTACTTTTTTTATCCCTAGTAATTCTATTTACCGCTTGTAATTCTGAAAAGAAAGACAACAAAGAAAGCATTGTTAAAGAGCCTGTTCTTTTCTCTTTACTAACTTCAGACAAAACAGGTATTGATTTTACCAATAAGGTTGAGAATCAAAAAGACTTCAACATTTTCAAGTATCGTAATTTTTATAATGGTGGTGGTGTTGCAATTGGTGACATAAACAATGATGGCCTTCCCGATATTTATATGACCGCCAATATGGGTAAGAACAAACTCTATTTGAATAAGGGCAATCTTAAATTTGAAGATATCTCTACCACTGCAGGTATTGAAGGAAATAAGCCGTGGTCAACTGGAGTGAACATGATAGATATTAACCACGATGGATTGCTCGATATATATGTGAGCAATGCTGGCAACATGAAAGGCAACAATCATGACAATGACCTATACATAAACAATGGGGATTTAACATTTACAGAAAAAGCACATGAATTCAATCTTGCAAAAACTGGTTTTTCAACGCATGCCACTTTTTTCGATTATGACAAGGATGGAGACTTAGATGCTTACATCTTGAATAATAGCAACATTCCAGTTAGCAGTCTAGGTTATGCTGAACAGCGGAATGTTAGAGCCCAGGATTGGGAAGGAGTGCCAGATATTTTTAAAGGTGTTGGTGACATGTTGTTAAGAAACGATAATGGCAAATTCGTTGATGTAAGCGAGGATGCCGGAATCTACGGCAGCCTTATAGGGTTTGGTCTAGGTGTTATGGTCACGGATATTAACAAAGATCTGTATCCGGACATTTATGTATCCAATGACTTTTATGAAAGGGACTATCTGTATATAAACAATCAAGATGGCACTTTCAGTGAAGAAATAAAGGAGTGGACATCCCATCTTTCATTATCTGCAATGGGGATTGACATGGCTGACATTAACAATGATGGTAATGCAGAAATTTTTATTACCGATATGCTTCCCGAGCATGATCAACGGGTAAAATCCGTGATGGAATTTGATGGTTACAATATTTTTAAACTAAAGCAGAGCAAGGATTTTTATCAGCAATACATTCAGAACACTTTACAACTAAATAATGGCAATGGATCATTCTCCGAAGTTGCTTATTATAGTGGTGTAGACGCAACTGATTGGAGCTGGGCAGGGCTATTATTTGACATGGACAATGATGGCTTGCGTGATCTTTACATTACCAATGGAATAAACCATGACTTGACAGATCTGGATTTTGTTGACTTTTTCGCCAACGAAATCATGAGAAAAATGGCCCTTACTGGCAAAAAGGAATCTATAGATTCGATTATAAATAAAATGCCCATAAAACCTTTGGCTAATTATGCCTATAAGAACAATGGCGACATCACATTTTCAAACGCTAATGTTGATTGGGGTTTTGAGACTAAAAGTATGTCCAACGGTGCAGCCTATGGTGACTTGGACAATGACGGTGACCTAGATCTAGTAGTGAACAATGTAAATATGGCATCCTTTATTTATGAGAACAACACCAATGAATTAAGGGACCACAACTATATTCAATTAAAATTTGAGGGTAGTGAAAAAAACAAATTCGCAATAGGCACAACAGTTATGCTCTACTACAAAGATAATGTAGTGATGCAAGAACTCATTCCTTCAAGAGGTTTTCAATCATCAATGGATTATACCATGACCATTGGCTTGGGAAAGACTGATATCATAGACTCCTTAAGAGTAATTTGGCCAGATGATAATACGGTGAAGCTTACAAAAGTAAATGCAAATCAAGTATTGAAACTTAAATATGCTGACGCTAAAGAAAAATATATCGCAGTAAAAAAAGTAAGTCCGCCAACATTACTTAAAAAAATGACCAGTAATCAATTGGTCGTCCACAAAGAAAACAACTATAATGATTTTGATTATGAAGGTTTAATTTACAAGCAACTTTCACAAGAAGGTCCATCCCTTGCTATTGCCGATATTAACGGCGATGGTAATGAAGATATTTTTGTAGGCGGGGCCAAAGGTCAGTCTGGTACTTTTTATCTGCATAGTGGCAACGGTAAATTAAGGCAAAAAAGCCTTGGAATAGATTCGAATTATGAAGATACAGCGGCTTCCTTTTTTGATGTTGACAATGATGGGGATCAAGATTTAATGATAGGTTCTGGTGGCAACGAAGTAGGTGAGGAAAAAAGCTATGTACTTCGATTATATTTTAATGATGGAAAGGGTTCTTTTCAGAAGTCTAGCGCAGTTTTACCTTCAACTTATAAGAACATTTCTGTCATTTCCCCGAATGATTTTGATCAAGATGGTGATATTGATGTATTTGTAGGATCTAGAAGCGTTGTGGGTATTTATGGGATCGATCCTGACCATTTATTCCTGGAAAATAATGGTGACGGAACATTTGTTGATGCCAGTGAGCGCTTGGCATATGATTTAAAAGATGCTGGCATGATCACCAATGCGATATGGGCGGACTTAGATGGTGATGCAAAAAAAGATCTGGTTACAGTTTCAGAATGGGGCACTCCTATGGTGTACCATAATTCGGGAAGAAGACTATCAAAACAAGAGACGTCATTAGATAGCTTATTCGGCTGGTGGAACGTTGTAGAGGCTGCTGATTTGGATAATGATGGCGATAATGATCTTATTCTCGGTAATCAAGGTCGTAATCTTCATTACCAGCCTACCAAGGAAAATCCAATGAAAATGTGGATCAATGATTATGATGACAACGGCACTATTGAGCAAATAGTTACTCAGCATTCTAATGGTAAAGATTTTCCGTTGCATCAAAAAAAGGAAATGACAGAACAAATTGTCTCCTTAAAAAAACAAAATTTGAAAGCCTCTGAATATGCCAAAAGATCTATAGATGAATTATTCCCAGAGGAAGTTATAAATAATACTATTGTAAAACAGGTCAACACCATGGAATCTGTCATTGCAATAAATGAAGGAAACGGAAAATTTACGATCAAAAACCTACCAAGTAGGGTTCAATTGTCCTGCGTTTGTGGCATTACCTGTACCGATGTTAATAATGATGGCAATCTTGACCTAATTATGGGCGGTAACAACTACGAGTTTAAACCACAATATTCAAGGTTAGATGGTAGTTACGGCAATGTTTTGTTGGGTGATGGTAAAATGGATTTCAAATGGCAGGATTATTCGAATAGTGGCTTTTTTGTTAAAGATGAAATAAAGCACCTAAAACAGTTCAAAGATAAAAACGGAAATGTCTTTGTAATTGCAGCGATTAACAATAACAAACCCATGATTTTCAGCATCAATGAATAAGTCCTATCTATTTGCTAGTATATTGGTATTGACTATTCTGGTAGGATGTGAAAACAAACATGGTAAATTGTTCAGCAATCCCAATCCAGAAAGTACAGGTATTCATTTTTCAAATGACATTACTGAAACAGATGATTTGAATATACTCGATTATTTGTATTTCTATAATGGTGGTGGCGTAGCCATCGGAGATATTAATAATGATAGTCTGCCCGATATATTTCTTTCAGGAAACCAAGTAAAAAATAAACTTTATCTAAATAAAGGCGACCTAAAATTTGAAGATATTACGGCCAAGGCAGGTGTAAAGGGTAATAGCACATGGAACACAGGAGCTGTAATGGGCGACGTAAATGGTGATGGTTTATTGGATATATATGTCTGTGCCGTTGTAGGGATTAACGGATTCAATGGCCACAATGAACTTTATATAAACAAGGGTGATGGCACTTTTGAGGAAAGTGCTTCTCAATATGGCCTAGACTATGATTCTTACAGTTCCTCGGCAGCGTTTCTGGATTATGATCTTGATGGGGATCTTGATATTTATCTCTTAAACCATGCCGTACACACTCAAGAGTCTTATGGCAAAGCGGACTTAAGGTTAAAACGAAATTTCCAAACAGGTGATAAATTACTCCGCAATGACGATGGAAAATTCAAGGAGGTAAGCGAAGAAGCAGGGATTTATGGTGGAATAAACGGTTATGGGCTAGGTTTGGCCATTTCCGATTTTAATCTTGATGGTTATCCTGATATTTATATTGGTAACGACTTTCATGAAGACGATTATTATTATCTAAATAATGCGGATGGTACATTTACCGAAAGTTTGAAAAAATACTTTGGACATACGACCCGTTTTTCGATGGGGAATGATGTTGCAGACATAAACCATGATGGTCGCCCAGACCTGATGACCTTAGATATGCTTCCAGAAGATGAAAAGGTCTTAAAATCTTCTGATGGGGAAGCAGATATTCAAATTCAAAAAATGCAAATTGAGCGTTTTGGATATCATTATCAGTTTACTCGGAACATGCTACATATCAACCAATCTAACGGCGCTTATTCTGAAACCGCCTTGTTGAGCGGTGTTGCCGCAACCGATTGGAGCTGGAGCACCCTTTTTGCAGATTATGACCAAGATGGGGAACAGGATATTTTTATTTCCAACGGTATCCCTAAAAGGCCCAATGATCTTGACTATATCAATTTTGTATCGAGTGATCAGATTAAGAATAAGATCAGTAATACCAAATTGGTAGACCAACAAGCCTTTGAAATGATGCCTGCCGGGGAAATGCACAATTATGTCTTTAAGGGAGGTAAGAACTTAAGGTTCGATGATAAATCGAAAGACTGGACATCTATGCAGAAAACCGTATCCGGAGCAACTGCATGGGGCGATTTGGACAATGATGGCGACCTGGATATAGTGACCAATAACTTAAATGGCGCTGCGACCTTGTACATTAATAATTCGAATGCGCAGAACAACTATCTTAAACTAAGGTTCAAATTCACTGGTAAAAACCCATATGGTCTAGGTACAAAGGTCTATTCATACCATGATGGCCAATTACAATACAAAGAACTTTATACGGTAAGAGGATTTCAGGCATCATCTGAACCAATCGTGCATTTTGGATACGGCAGCACCGAAAGTATAGACTCCATTAGGATTGTTTGGCCCAACAAAACTTACCAGATACTGACTAATATCAAAACCAATCAGTCCTTGTCGATAAGCCCACAGCATACTAAACCATTCGATTTTAATTCACTTAAGCCAAAAACCAAACCCATATTTGAAAAGGTAGAGAACAATTTGGGCATAGATTTCACCCACGCTGAGGACGGCTATATTGATTTTAATCGTCAAAAGCTTATCCCCTACCAAATTTCAGATCGTGGACCTGCTTTTGTCTTTGGCGACCTCAATGATGATGGTAAGGATGATCTCTTCTTTGGCGGATCCAAATACAATTCCTCCAAAGTATTTGTTCAAAAAGATTCAGTTTTTGTGGGGTCTATAATTCCTCTAATTGCAAAAGACTCAATTAAGGAAGATGTTGTTGCACTAATTGCAGATTTCGACAATAATCAAAAAAATGAACTTTTAATAGGAACAGGTGGCGCCGATTTCTATAATGAAATGAAACCGTTATTAGATTCCTATTATTTGCAAAAAAGTGAGGGTTTTGAAAATGGCCAAATTCCGGAAAACTTTCAAAACACGTCAGTAATCAGGGCAAATGACTTTGATAACGATGGGGATTTAGATCTTTTTATAGGCAAACAATCCGTCTCCAATGATTTTGGGAAAATACCTTCCTCATATTTGCTGGAAAATGATAATGGAATATTTAAAATAAAACCCAATAAAGATTTAGAGGGGATTGGAATGGTCACTGATGCAATCTGGGAGGATTTTGACCAAGACGGTATTAAAGACTTAATAGTTGTTGGTGAGTGGATGTCTCCTGTCTTCCTTAAAAACCAAAAAGGCAATCTTACCAAATCAAATAGTAGCGAATCTGACCTGAATGGTCTTTGGCAAAGCATCATACCTTTTGATATTGATGCTGACGGAGATACAGATTATCTTTTGGGCAATTGGGGCACTAACTCCAAATTCATTGCATCCAAAGAATCTCCAATGAAAATGTACTATGGCGATTTTGACAATAACGGACAAACGGAAACGATTACCACTACCGCTAAGAAAGGAAAGTATTATCCTTTAGAGGGATTGAATGAATTGGGTGGGCAAATGGTGAGCCTTCGTAAAAAATATAATAGCTATAAAGAATTTGGCGGAAAGACCATAGAAGAGGTATTGGATGGTTACACCATATCAAAAAACCAGATAAGAATCGTTCATAATCTGAAATCAGGGTATTTAAAGAATGATAACGGGTATTTTGAGTTCATTCCTTTTGAAAATACATTACAAGTATCGCCAATCTTAGCATTTCTTAAATTCGATTTTAACTCAGACGGTACGGAAGAAGTGCTAGCAGGGGGGAACTATTTTGGGGTCAAACCATTTATGGGCAGAATGGATTCCTTTTCCGGAGCCCTTATCAAAGATGAAAATAATGTAATTTTGGGACATGATTTAGGGTTACAAATGACCCATAAATCCGTTCGCCATTTAAATATAATTACCCTTGGTGAACAAGCCTATTTGCTTATTACTTATAATAATGAAAAGGCAGAAGTATATCAATTAAACAACACTAAGTAGGAGAATTATGAAGAAAATATTAACATTTTGGGCGGTAATTTTACTTTTTTCTTGTGATAAGGAACAACCCATAGTAGTATCAGTTGACGACTTACATAATTCTATTGACCAGGTAACTAATATCATGATTCATGATATTTTCTCGCCACCGGTTGCTAGTAGAGTTTATGCCTATCCGAATATAGCGGCCTATGAAATTGTGGCAATGGCTGATGACAATTATGTTTCACTTGCAAATCAGGCTAGGGATTTAACCACAATTCCCAAACCTGACAGTACAAAAACGGTCAACTATCAGTTAGCGGCACTCATTGCTCATATGGATATTAGTAGGCGTCTTATATTTTCAGAAGATAAAATAACGATCTATAGAGACAGTCTTTATTCCGTTTGGGAAGCAAAAAACAAAAAAGAATTTGGCAATTCGAAAGACTACGGCCTAGCGGTGGCAGAGCATGTAGCAGCATGGATGAAAAATGATAATTACTATCAAACACGCACCATGCCCAAATTTTCAGTTCATACAGATGATCCAGCTAGATGGCAACCTACGCCACCTGCCTATATGGATGGTATTGAACCACATTGGAACAAAATTCGCCCATTTGTAATCGATTCAGCAAGTCAGTTTAAGCCAACTCCCCCTCCACCGTTTTCCATGAAAAAGGGTACGGATTTTTACAATGAGGTAAAAGAGGTATACGATATAAGTATGGACATTACCAAAAAAGGTGATGATTCTGAAGAAATAGCCATAGCGCAATTCTGGGATTGTAATCCGTACGTATCTGTAACAAGAGGCCATCTCATGTTCGCAACTAAAAAAATATCTCCAGGCGCCCATTGGATAGGAATAGCAAAGATTGCCAACAAAATGACCAATAGCGATTTTAATAAAACCGTATATGCGTATACTAAGACCTCTATTGCCATTTATGATGCCTTTATCAGCTGTTGGGACGAAAAGTACAGAAGTAATTTAATTAGACCGGAAACGCTCATCAATGAACATATTGACGAGAACTGGAAACCCGTTTTACAAACCCCGCCATTTCCCGAATACACCAGTGGTCATAGCGTAGTATCCGGAGCTGCTGCAACCGCTTTGACCGATGTTTTTGGCGATGACTTTGCTTTTGCTGATGATACCGAAGTAGCTTATGGACTTCCTATTCGAAGTTTCGCATCGTTTAACCAAGCTGCCGATGAAGCTGCAATAAGTAGAATGTATGGTGGTATACATTACCGGAAAGCTGTTGACATTGGGGTAAAACAGGGAAGAGATCTTGGTAAATTTGTTTTGGACAATTTAAAAATGAACTAAAAACCAATTTTCGCCACTTATTAAAGCTATGAAGAAATTCTTTTACGTATTCGTATTCGTATTGTTTGGAGCTCTTTTATGGTATTTTTTTATAAAATCCCATGATTATCAAGTTTCAATGAATGTCAAAACTTTCCCTGGAACAATTAATCAGAGTATCAAGTATTGGAGCAACACCATGGATTATTCTGAAATATCGGAACAAGCAGATGCTTTAAACCTAACACAAAAACTGCAATTCGGAGATTCAACCCATTTATATTCCTGGAAAATCATTCCAGAAACAGACTCGACTTCAACGATAAAAGTATATGCACGTGATGCCGATAACAGTTTTAAGAATAAATTGAATATCCCCTTTTCTGATACTGATTTTGAAAAACGAACAAGAAAATCCTTGGTCGATTTTCTTAAAAACCTGAATGCGCATATTGCTGACTTTAGGGTTCAAATAATTGGGCAGGAAGAATTAAAATCTAAATTCTGCGCCTGTACCACCCAAAGTACTTCACAAGTTGCTAAAGCAGCAGGGATGATCAAGGACTACCCATTGCTAGATGGCATTCTTGCAAAGAACAATGTTATCCTAAAAGGAAGCCCTCTTTTAGAGATTACCGAATGGGATAGAACTAAAGACAGTTTAACATTCAATTTTTGTTATCCCATAGAAAAATCTGATCAGTTACCCCAACATAAGGAAATTACCTATCGAGAAATTTCAGGGGGAAATGCGTTGAAAGCCATATATAATGGTAATTATATTACCTCAGACAGAGCTTGGTATGCACTACTGGATTATGCAGCGGAAAATGACATATCTTTAACTGGATTACCGATTGAGGTTTTTCATAGTAATCCAAATATGGGCGGGGATGAATTGAATTGGAAAACCGAGATATATATGC
>CAZYQR010000047.1:0-12984 GCA_964649755.1 uncultured Maribacter sp.
AACTGTTCCCCTATCGCATGCACTATGGAACCTTCAAGCTCCGGAGCTACCATGTATGTAAATAGATGCGAGAACTCCGCTATGAGCAAAAACATGGTTAAGCCTCTGTAAAAATCAAGTGAAAGAAGTCGATTATGGGATTGTACTTTTGGCTCGGTCATATCGTTTTGTTTTTTGTTTTTGTAAATCTCATACTGTGAATAACTAATAAGCAAATTTCAAGATACTCCACACTTGGAATACTTTAGGTCCAAATTGGTATACAACTAACAAATGAAAAGATAAGAAATAAAAGTTATTTCAATAAACACCAACTCCACATATTTCACCCTATAAACTGTTGCCTGATTATAAGAAAACAGCAGCTATTCCTATATTTGATGTATCATTATTCCACGGTCAAAATATTACGTAACTCTTTTAGTTTAGAAAGTCTGATTCTTAATTCCTTAATGGATGCATATCAAACAAAGGATCTTCTACAATGCTAGAGTCTATTAATTTGGATGCTTCACTTTTTAAATAAAATAATGATCCTGCCAAATTTGGAAATTTCTTCTTAATGGGCTCGTATTCTGGATTAACAGCATGCTCACCCCAAATGCCCAACATCAACTTTAAATTCTCTTCGTCTTCCGGATATTGCCCTTTATCATCTGTATCAACTATCCATTTATCCAAAACGTTTGCATATTCTTTTAATACATTGCTGTACTCAGGACTTGGGGCAAGGTTATTTAATTCATAAGGGTCTTCTTTAAGATTGTACAGTTCTTCTTCAGGTCTTTTATCGGACATAAATCTATCTTGAACTGAACTGAGTTTTTCTTCGTCATGTAATTTATGCATTACCTGAACAAACGCTATACCGTCAACATCCATATAAGTGGGTTGAGTATATGCTCTATCAGTCATAAAATTTCGGATGTACTTATATTCTTTTGATCGTACAGAACGAATGCGGTCAATAGTAAAATCACAACGATCTCTAGTTGAAATTACATATTCACGCTTACCTGAATCATTAAATATATCCTTGCCTTCCATATATTCTGGTATTTGAATGCCCGCTAAAGCCAATGAACTTGTTCCAAGATCGAGTCCGCTAATTAGATTATTATTAATAGTCCCTGCAGGCAGCTTTTTGTTGCTCTTGGTAAAATCAGCTATGATTAATGGCACATGCAAGCCTCCGTCATATAAGAATTGTTTATTTCGTGTCATTCGCATACCGTGATCAGAAAAAAAGAAAACAACCGTATTCTCCAGTAAATTGCTTTCTCTTAACTTATTAATGATACCTCCTACTTTTTCATCAGTAATTTGAATGGCATCTAAATGATTTGCATATTCTTCAATAATTGTGGGATGACTTGGCAGATAAGGTGGTAGTTCTATTTTAGACCTATCCACAGGTGTTTTTAGATTATCCTTGAAACTATCAGAAAATATTTCTTTGCCGCCATATAATTGTATTTGTCCAAAGAATGGTTGTCTGTCTTTCAATGATGATAAATCAAGTCGTACACCACTTTTACCATACAATGGATGAGCTTTATAATCTTGGGTATACAAATCTCTTCTATTGTAGACAAAGTTATAATCATCTTTACCATTATTAAATGTAAAATACCCTTCCTTTTTAAATAACTCTGGCACTGTTTTTAGGTTTTCGGGCAATTTTATGGCAGATTCTTTTGTTCGAGAGCTATGATGGTTATGTGCCCCAAAAGTGGTTGACATCGTTCCTGTTATTATACTAGAACGGCTGGCCGAACACACTGGAGCTGGCATATAAACATTTTTATATAATACACCTTCTTGGGCAAGATTATCTATATTGGGAGTAGATATAAGGGTAGTCCCATAACCTCCTAAAAGAGGCGCTGTATCTTCCAAATAAATCCATAAAATGTTGGGTCGGGGATCTGTCTCTATATCCTGTGCTTTTTCTTTACAAGTAAATAAAAAAGCCCCCAATAATATGGGCAACATACACGTAATCAATGATTTTAATCGAGTGGTTTTAAGGGCATATTTTTTGGTCTTCATAAAATTCCTGTTTAATATAATAGTCTTATTGATTTATCCTTGCCGTTTAACCTCAACCAGGAGCTACCTTAATCATGATAACATCTTTATTTTATTGAGTTGCAACAAAAGAAATTAAACCCGATGGAGGTACCTCAAACATATGTGCTCCTTCGGTTAATTCTATGGATTCTTTTTTAATTTCGTCACCAAGGCAATTTGAAATAACATATTCAAATTTTCTGGTTTCGCCTGTTGCAACAATAACAATTCGGGAGGATCTTTTGGCGTTTAAAATGTCAACTTGGTTATATTTTTCAAATGGAATTTCCACCACTTGGTCATTAAATAGGGTGGTTATTTTTTTATCTCCTTTCATCCCCTCCAACATAGGATAATTGGTAAGCGGACTTACAGCATGAAAATCACCATCCAATAATACGTCTCTATTTTTTAACCAATAGTCCACGTAGAATTTGATCATCTTAAAATGATCTTCAGGTATATCTTCCAATCTAACTGAGATCTGAGGCACGGAATACATTACATTGAGCATCTGCAATGCGGCTACTTCAACCGGCTCATCATAATGCCACATCAACATATCAGAATGCACGGCAGTTGAGCCGCTTAATAATCGTAAATCGGAAGTTCTAATTCTATTTACGGAGGCTAGGTTAGGACAATCGGTTGCACGGAACATGTTCCCATATTTTCGCATAGCCGGTCCAACATAGGGTTGCCTAAATTCAATCATGATATCGGGCTTGATTTCTTGAAGAGATTTCATTAAATCTGTCATCAATACATCTGTAGCCTCATTTACAGAGGCATAATCACGTCCGTTGGCCTTGGTTAAATCAGTATCACTCCCTGCGCTAAACCTTCCAATAAAATCCAATTTAAATCCATCTAGATCCCATTCCCTAGTCGCATCAATATAGGTTTTGATAATGAATTGTCTTACTTCAGGATATCTGGGATCCAATACGTAGGTTCCCTGACCATCCCAATATCTAAGAAACTTTCCTTTCATGAGGTCATAAGCCTTGGATTTTTCACCGACAAAAGGAACACCATACCATAGCATGAATTTCATATCCAAATCATGTACGGCCCTGACGAATTCTTTCATTTCAGGAATTCGTTCCGGTTCCCAATCCCCAGTATAAGCGTATCCTCGATTACTATCCATAGTTTGCCATCCATCATCAACAATTATAGATTCAAAACCCATTTTTTTTGCAAGCTTGCACTCCTTCAGTAATTCATTCATAGTTACGTTTTGGTGATAACTATACCAACTTGAATAAACAGGTTTACGAGCCACCTCAGGAACCATGGATGGCTTATAGAAATCGAAGGAAGCCCACCAATCTGCGACCTCTCTCAATGCCTTGGAATAAAGGTAGGGTCTGGTATCAAAACGTATTTTAACCTCGTAATCGGTGAGGGCACTTTGCTTTTCGGAAAAGAAGGTCATTTCGTTATAGACCATTCCATCCTCCTCCATTATGCCAGTACTGAGAATTACTGTATTTAACGCTTCTGAAGCTGAGAAGGTAAGTCGATTATTATCCTCATGACCAAATAAAGCAATGACTGGAGCTTCTTTGGCCAACATTGATTTAATGGATGAAGGCCCCCAACTTGGTCCAATTGTTTTATCATTAAAACTTCCACTACTCCAGTATCCTGCAATATCGCTTGAAGGCAAACTCCATTTCAGGGAAAATTTTGGAGGTATTGCTTCCAATTTGCGTTTTAAGGAAATCGTAGCTATTTCCAATCCTTCCTCCAGTTTTTCAATTACAAGTTGGGTTTCAAACCCACCAAATTCACCCGTCAATTGGACTTTATGACCCGCCAACTCAAAAATTTCATTATGTTCCTGCGCAGATATACTCCCTCCTATAAAAAAAAGTAGTAATACAGTTCTTATATATTTCATACTAAGATATTTTGTTTGGCCTATTTGATGTCAATGTTTTCCATGACAAATCTCCCTACGTTTTGCCCTTGCTCAACTCCTTTTTCAATGGCCGGTTTATAATGTATGCCACCATAAAGACGGCTAATGGCCGCCTCTTGGGATGCCTGAAGGAATGACGTATAACTTCGCTTCGGCAACCCATAGGGAACCTCAGTGGAATCGATAAATGCATAGTTATCACCATAAAGTTGGGTCAGTACCGTAGCAGCGGAAGCAGATGCCACACTGTGTCCGGACGTATGTTCCGGAAATGCCGGTGTTTGTAATATAGGATTCCAATCTGGGTCCATATATTCATTAATGAACGTTTCTGGTCGCGTAAGGCTGCTTTTGTATTTTTGATCCCAGCAACTAATGAAGGCATCTGCCAAAGCAATACTAACTTGGGCCATGGACGCTGCCGCAGTAACAGGGTCATTTTTTTGTTGTTCCAAAACCTGTGCTGTTATGTGAATCCAATGTCCCCCTGGCGAAATTTGTTGTTGAAAATACATCACATGACCTTTAGTATGGGATATATTAGGGTTACAATCCCAAAATTTGGCAATTTCCAGTTGTTCGGGATCTAAATCACGTACAGTTTGGTACACTTCCCTGGCTTCCTGAAAAAACTGGGATTTTTCATCAATATCAAAAGGAGTTGGCAAGCCTGGGTCAAACTGATTGGCTGAATCCAAAACAAAAGGGCGAAGTGTGTTCCAATGTGGTTCTATGGCTTCCATATAATCAGGAGGTGTAGGCCGCCATCGACCGGGATCATCATTTACGCTATACCTTGGCAAGGCCGTACGTCTAAGATAACCATCTTTATTGAGCCATTTCAAAATTTCTTGGGCCAAGGTATTACCATAGGAAATGGAATTTTCATACATCTCCGAATCGATTCCAATATTTTGCACTTCTTCCAATAGTTGATTTTGCAGTTTTTCCACGCGTTCCAAATCAAAGACCAGAGATTTGGCGACACTGTTAAAAGCAACCAAGGAAACCAAGGGATAATAGTACGATTTAACGGAATCAGGTTGCGGTAGATACTCTAGTCCATTAAGTTGCCCTACTAATGATGGTCTATTGGAATCCATAAAACGGACACCTTCATAAGCTGCAATATTTGAGTATGCATAAATTCGACTGGCCACAGGAGGGGTAAAAATATCCGCTACAATGACGCCCGTTAATTCGCGGTTGTATTTGGCCAGACTATTCTTAAAATACGCATCCAATCGTGCTTGGTCATGTTTGGGCCCGCAAGAAGATAGGATCAGCAATAGGCCGATGCTCAAACTAGTTAACTTCCTCATCTGAATAAACTATTTTAGATATACCATTAAAATCTGTTACCCTTATTACCTTTATCTTATCGTGTAGCATAATACTTCGAGACCGTTGTGATAAATATCCCGAACCATAGTAAAATTCAACTTTATACTGTTTGCCATTTTTAAGTGTGATATCGGCATACTTGCTATCTGAATTTGCCAAATAAACTTGATCCGGGCCATTTGCTTCAGCGGTGGCAAAAATCCTTAACGGTCCGTCGTTATTGGCAGCCAGTAGATATGAATTCCCATGGGCATTTCGCATTATGCTCAAACCGCTCCCATCAAAATCATTTACAAAACCACTTTTGCTCAATGGAACTGGAATGAAACTTCCATCCCCATTTCCTTTTAACAGGCTTCCCATATTTGCATCATAACGACCTGTGGCAGCTTCTGTAGCATAAGAGTTCCCCATTAAAATTACATCTTGATGGCCATCTTGATCTATATCCTCAACTACAATACCCTCTAAGGGTCCCATCTGAGAGCTCAGCGGAAGGGAGCTAAGTGTAAAGGCTCCTTCACCTTTGTTCTCCATGTATACACTGGTAAAGTTATAACTTTTTACTACATAGGCATCTTCAAGTTCCTCAGGTAAAAACGATTTTTTAAAGGTCGTTTCGGCATACGATTTATAGGTCTTGAACCTTCCTCGCATAGCATTGATCTGTCCAATAATTTCATCCCTTGAATGGGCAATATGGTTTTCTCCATCTATAAAGTAACACATGACCGGGTCTATTTTCCCGTCTTTGTCATAATCTTTGGCATAAATGCACAATGGCTCTTCTATTGACGCCTTATACTTAGTGTTCAACCCAAGGTTGCCCAACAGGTAATCGGTATCCCCATCCTCGTCAAAATCCCCTCCTGCTATACTGTTCCACCAACCTTCAGTTTTAACAAGGCCAGTTTTCTCATTGTTATTAACCAGTTGACCGCTTTCATTGTGAAAGAACGTAATAGGCATAAATTCTCCACAGACAATCAAATCCATCCAACCGTCATTGTCATAATCAGACCAGATTGCCGATGTTACCATTGTCAATTTTTCCCAATCGTTGACATTCGCACTTATATCCCTAAATCTTGTATGATCAGAATCTTCATTTGTCAGATTCTCCAATAGATAGCTTTTGGCCGGCATTGGATATTGTCCTGGTACCACACGACCCCCTACAAATAGATCCAAATCGCCATCTTGATCAAAATCAGTTGCAGTCACAACAGACCCGCTAGTGGCGATGGGAGGAAGTGCATTGGATATTTTAAAATTTCCCTGACCATCATTAAGGTACAAACGATCTTGATAAACTTTATTGTCCGAGGAAGCTATTACACCACCACTCACTACATAAAGGTCTGGATAACCGTCATTATTGGCATCAAAGAACAAAACGCCCATATCCTCATAATTTCCGTCTTTGGACCAATCCAAGGAATCAAAAGTCCCATTCCTTTTTTGCAGAAACATTGCGCCTGATTGCCCTGCTGCCCCACCAACATAAAAATCCTCCAATCCGTCCATATTAACATCAGCAACTGCAATGCCGGGGCCATTGCGTGAATGCATATGGGGTAAGATGGGCTGTAGTTTAAAATCGACCATTAAATCTTCTTGATGTCTGAATGTAATTCCCAAACTATCGGTAATCTCATTGAACCATTTTTGGTCGGTGTCTTTATTTTTTGGGAAAATTTTGGTCGTAGCTTTTAATTGATCTATCAACACTAATTGATTGGCGGCTGTCTGATTTAAAATTTGATAGGTATTATCTGGCCACCAAACCTCAATACTATCAACAATTTGGTGTTCTCCCAATCCAAAATGAATGGTAGGGTCTACACTGGATTCATATCCCCTGCTCAAAAAATGCTCATAATATTGGGTGGTTGACCCAGTAGTGATTTTGATAGTAGCACCAATACCGGATAAATTCCCCATTTTTCCCTTTAACTTAATACGTAAGTGGTTATTGGGCTGTCTTTTTTCACTTAAGTTTTCATAGACAAAGGCAGACTGATTTACGTTGTTAACCAGTAAGTCCAAGTCGCCATCATTATCCAAATCGGCATAGGCTGCTCCATTGGAACAACTTGCTTCTTCTATACCCCAGTCTTCGGAAACATTTTTAAATGTCATATCGCCTTGATTCTGAAATGCATAGTTGACAAGTTTGGCGGCAGGCAATTGCTCAATAGATTCCAGTTTGTTTTTAATCTTGGTCTCTGGATCGCCCAAGGGAGTATCATATATATTCTGATAATGGATATAATCCAAATTTCCCAAGTCTCGTAGAAAACCATTGGTTACATACAGATCTTTGCTACCATCATTGTCATAATCAGCCAAAAGAGCACTCCAACTCCAATCAGTGCTACTGACACCTGCCAAAAAACCTATTTCACTGAATTTCCCTTCGCCCTGGTTCAATTGTAAGGTATTGCGACTGTATTGCGGTTCAAACCCTGCTTGCAGCATCATTTGAAAACGATCATAGCCGGTGGATGATATAATCAATTTTTGTCGTTCATTATCAGCAGGTCGCATATCCAAAACAAAAATATCAGGCTTGCCATTGTTGTCTATATCTGCAATATCATTACCCATACCTGCATAAGAAGTATGCTTGATATGGGTGCTTAATTGATCTTTAAATGTACCGTCCTGTTGATTAATGTATAAGATGTCATTACCAATAAAATCATTTGAAATATAAATATCTGGCCAAGAATCATTATTAATGTCTGAAATACCCACCCCTAAACCATAACCTTCCACCAAAATGCCGGCTTCTTCGGAAACATCCACAAATTTACCGCTACCCTCATTTCGGTATAGCCGGTCATTATTTACAGATTTTCCATCCAATTGCCTTGGCAAAATATTATTGACCTTTTGTTCATAGGCTGCAGTATTCACCAAAAGATAAAGATCCAGATCTTGGTCTTTATCATAATCAAAAAAAGCGGCTTGCATGCTCTGACGGGTGTCCGCTAAACCGTACTCCTCAGCCCTTTCGCTAAAGGTCACCTGTCCTGAGCTTGTCGAAGGGCCATTATTGATATAAAGCATATTGGCCCGTTCTGATTTTTTGGCACTCCCTGAAACACAAACATAGATATCAAGCAACCCATCTTGGTTTATATCGACCATAGTGGCTCCTGTTCCCCAACGATTGTTCAACACTCCTGCTTTGTCGCTTATATCCTCAAATTCAAGACCTCCTTTATTGAGATAAAGCCTTCCAGATACCATATTGCCACTAAAGTAAACATCTACTAATCCATCGTTATTGATATCCCCTATTGCTACACCTGCACCCGTATAAATATTCATGTATTCAAAAACATTTATGCTGTCATTTTCCTTGATAGTATTATTAAAATCTATTCCAGTCTTGGAAGAATCCAATAGTGTAAAACGAGCATGTTCTTTTTGTTTACAGGAATTAACCCCCCATAAACAATTTGCACAAAGAAAAAATATTAGTAGCTTTTTCATTGTATGGAAAGGATTTCGGTTTGCTTACCTAGAATATCAATAATATGCACTGATCTAGCTTCGGTTGGGATGATAAGGTTGCGACTGCTTTGCGATAGGTACCCCATACCATAATGAAATTCGAACTTTTGTGTTGTACCATCCTTGAATTGTATAATAGCTGCGAGATCTTCGGGTTTGGGTTGATATACCTGGTGTCCGCTTCTAGACCGCATATGGGTCTTTACGGTGCCGTTGTTGATGCTGGCTAAGGTCAATTCCCTATCTCCTGAAAATACATTGACCAGGCTCTTGGCATCGCCTGGAACAAAGAAGCCACTCTCATTCACATCCATTGAAACAAAATTTCCCTTCCCATCACCTTCCAAAAGCCAGCCAATGGAGGCATCATATCGGCCTGAAAAGACCTCTCCACTATAAAAATTGCCTACTGCAAGCACATCCAAATGGTTGTCTTGGTTGTAATCCCTGACAGTCATGCCATATATCGGTGCTATTTGGGCTTGTATTGGCAATTCACTTAATCGAAACTTTCCTGCACCCAAATTTTCAAGATAACTGTTTGCAAATGTCTCGCTCTTTACGACAAAGGCATTGGCGAGTTCATCCTTTAAAAATGATTCCTTAAAAGTCGCATCTGCATAATCGGAATAGGTTCTGAATCTTCCTCGCATAGCATTGATCTGGTCTATGAGGTCATTACGGGAATGTGCAATATAATTTTCCCCTTCAATGTAGTAGCACATCACCGGGTCTATCTGTCCATTTTTATCATAATCATTGGCGTAGATGCACAAAGGTTCATTCTCACTAGCCTTATACCGACTGTTTAAACCGAGATTTCCCAATAGATAGTCGCTATCACCATCATTGTCAAAATCCCCGCCTACAATACTGTTCCACCATCCATTTGTATGGGCCAAGCCAGTGTCCCCAGTAACCTCAATCAAGTTTCCGGACTTATTCTGAAAAAAACGAATGGCCATAAATTCCCCTACAACTATTAAATCTTGCCAAGTATCATCATTATAATCTGTCCAAAGTACAGCCGTTACCATTCCCAGCTCATTGAATGTTTCATTGATGGATTGTTCATCTTTTTTAAATCGAATTTGTCCGTTGGCGCTCTCGTTCTTCAATAAAATACTTGATGGCGGAAGAGGATATTCGCCTGGGCGCACCCTACCTCCAATAAAAAGATCCAAATAACCATCTTTGTCATAATCAGCTGCACTAACGACCGATCCACTCACGTGAAATTCAGGAAGGGCCTCCACCTTAGTAAATGTACCAGAGCCATCATTTTGATAAAGGCGGTCTTGATATAACGCACTCGCATCCTGAAAAGAGGAACCCCCACTTACTACATATAAATCTTGATCGCCATCCTTATCGGCATCAAAAAACAGGGCTCCCATGTCTTCTTGTTCTTTATCCGGGAAAACCATTTTTTCAAAAGTTTGATTTTCTTGCTGTACCATTAAAACGGCAGATTGTCCTGCAGCCCCACCTATATAAACATCTTCCAATCCATCACCATTTATATCGGCCACGGCCATTCCCGGACCGTTACGCGAATGCATATGAGGCAAGAGTGCTTGGATCTTGAAATCAACAAACTCATCTTCTTGATGCGTAAAGGCGAGCCCAACACTATCTATTTCCTTGAATAATGTCGAATTTGCTTTATCCTGATTTTTTTTACTTGTTTTTGCATCTTTCTGTCTTAGTGCAATTTCTTGATTTGATGTGATTTCCTTTAGCAATTGTTCTTTACCATTCGGCCAAGTAACTTTTATACTATCCAATTTATTTACATTTCCCAAGCCAAAATGAAGGGCGTGCTCCACTGTGGATAGATATCCCCGATAGGGTGTAAAAAATTGTTTTTGAAGTTTATTTTGGTAAAAAATTTCAACCTGGCTCCCAATTCCCCCCAAGTTGGGTGCTTCTCCTTCAAAAATGAATTTTATAAAGTTGTTTTCTTTATCCAATTTTATTTTATTTTCATACAAGCCAGCGGGGTCATCAATATTGTTTATTACAAGATCCAAATCGCCATCATTGTCCAAATCGGCGTAGGCTGCACCATTGGAGTAGGTGGGCTTTGAAAATCCTGCTTTATCAGTAATATTTTCGAATTGAAGGTTGCCCTTGTTCTTAAACATATAATTGTGCAATTTAATACCTGGCAGTTTATTCAGTTCCTCCAAACGCTGCTTTCTATTGGCCTCTTCTGTACCCATGGTCAATACTTGATTGCCATATACCATAAAGTCCAGGTTGGTAATGTCTTGCCTGTATCCGTTGGTAATGAACAAATCTTTTTGAGTGTCATGGTCAAAATCTGCAAATAAGGCACTCCAGCTCCATTCTGTGGCTGATATTCCTGCAATCTGGCCAATTTCACTAAAAGTGCCATTGCCGTTGTTTAATTGTAAGGTATTGCGAATATATTGTGGTTGATAGCCATCGGAAATACTGTTTTGAAATACATCATAATTGTTTCCCATCATGGTTAGTTTCCAACGTTTATTGTCGGGCGGAAGCATATCCAATACCACTACATCCATTAAGCCGTCATTGTTAATATCCGCAATGTCGTTGCCCATACCATTAAAGGTAAGATGCTGCATATAACTACTGATTTCGTTTACAAAAGTCCCGTCCCCTTGGTTAATGTACAATAGATCATCTGTAAGAAAATCATTGGATACATAAACATCTGACCATCCATCATTATTCATATCGCATATTTCAACGCCCAATCCAAATCCTTCTATAAGAATATTGGCTTCTTCTGAAACATCGGTGAAGGTCTGGTCGCCATTATTGCGGAACAGTTTATCTGCGGATGGCGCCTTGCCCGTTCGATCTTTGGGTCGCGGAGTGTTGCGATTAAAATCAACGAGGGCATTGCTCAATAAATACATGTCTAAATCCCCATCCCCATCATAATCAAAAAAATTGGATTGAACAGAGTAGCTTTCATCGGCTAAGCCATAAGTAGTAGCGGATTCTTCAAATCGCAGTTTCCCATTTTTCATGCCGTTGTTAATGAATAACAGATTAGCCCGATCGGCACCGGAAGAACCGCGGGGTCCTCCTCTACATACATAAATATCTTGATATCCATCTTGATTTATATCTACAACGGCAACACCATTTGACCAATTGCTGGAACCAACATTTGCAGTTTGGGTTATATCCTCAAATTTCCAATTGCCCAGATTACGATATAATGAATTACTGACCATATTACCGGTAAAATAAATATCCTGATACCCATCCAGGTCAAAATCGGCCACAGCGACTCCTGCCCCGTTGTACATATATTCAAATTCCAGGACGGCTAGTTCACCGTCCAGTTTAAGGGAGTTGCTAAACCTTACCTCTGTGTCATTTGGGGAGTATTCCTTGAATATAGTTTGGCTTTTATCATTACAAGCGACCAGCACAAGAATCAGGTAAAATACACTGATTATCGACAGCCTTTTTATAGTAGTATGAAACATACAACGAATATAATTACAAAGGATGAAAAAAAAGGAATCCAACCTAATGAAATAGATTGGATTCCTAAAAATGTAAATTAACTCAAACTAACTCAACTTTCAAACAATAATTATGTGGGTTAACTGTCCAATGGTTTCTAGTAACCCGAGTTTTGTGTCAATAAGCCATCAGAACGATCTATTTCAGATTGTGGAAATGGAAAAACGGTAAATTTATCATCCCACGCAGCTCCAAATATCTGTGATCCAAGGTCCCATCTAATAATATCGAACCAACGATGTGGCTCTAATGCCAATTCAACTCTTTTTTCTTGCTGCAAAGCTAATAATGGATCAGCTCCACCTGGTAAAATCGCTAAGCCCGCTCTTAAGCGTATTTCATCTATTTGCGTTATGGCTTCCGGACCTCTGCTAGACTCAATAAGAGCCTCTGCATATAGAAGTTTTAACTCACTAAACCTAAACCAGCGTTCATTATTAAAATCTGCTTGTTCATTGGGCGAATGATTTGCGGGAACAGTATTCACTTCCCCTCTGTATTTCTTTAAGGTAAAATTGGTAGAGGACCATTCCGTATCATAAGGTAAAGAGGTGAAAGTGGTGTAATACATATCTCCA